>JBBRVA010000542.1:0-5870 GCA_038247295.1 Caldilineales bacterium
CCAGGAAGTCGCGCCCAGGGGGCTACCCGGCGACTCGTTTTTAGTGCCCTCACCCAGAGGGTGCGCTTCTACGGAAGCGGCCCCGACTTCCTGGACTTGTCAGCAGGCCATTTCAATGGCCCAGCCCAAAGTGTCGGGTCGTTAGTTTTTTATCTGTGTTTATCCGCGAAAATCTGTGTACAAAAATTAGATGTTTAATCTACCAGTTGCGAACACACCTCGTCAATCAAAAATCGTAAATCGTAAATCAAAAAAACGGAGGAGTCCATGTCTCACAACATTACGATGCTCGGCACTGGGCTGATTGGTATGTTTTACACGATGACACTGCACGGCCAGCGCGGGCGTGACCGCGTGCAAGTCATCTACTCACGCGCAGAGGAACGGGCACAGAAATTTGCCCAGGATTGGAACATTCCGCATGCCGTCACCGATATGAAAACGGCCATCGAACACCCGGCCACCGACACCGTCGTGATTGGTCTGCCCAATCATCTGCATGAAGAGGCAGTTCAGCTTACCGCAGCGGCGGGCAAAGCCGTCCTCTTGACCAAACCACTGGCGCGCAACGGCGAAGAAGCCTGGCGCATCTTGCAGACAGTGGAGAAAGCCGGTATCTTCGCCGGTTATCTGGAAGACCTTTGTTATACACCCAAGACGCTCAAGGCGATCAAGGCTGTCCAGGCCGGCCAGTTGGGCAAGGTGACCTGGGCGCGCTCGCGTGAGACCCATCCGGGACCGCACAGCGCCTGGTTCTGGGATATCGAACAGGCGGGCGGCGGCGCAATTATTGACCTGGGCTGCCATTGCATCGAGATCATCCGCAACTTTGTCAGCAAGGACAACCGGCCCGTAGAAGTGATGTGCTGGCAAGATACGCTGGTCCACCCGATCCAAGCCGAAGACAATGGTATTGCGTTGATCAAGTTTGAGAGCGGCGCCATCGGCCAGTTCGAGGTGAGCTGGACCTTTCGCGGCGGTATGGATCTGCGCGACGAAGTGGCCGGCACCGAAGGCACAATCTGGCTCAACCACTTCTTGCGCACAGGCTTCGAGATGTTCACCAGTGGTGGTGGCGGCGGTTATGTGGCAGAAAAGGCCGAAACGGCCAGCGGCTGGCTCTTCCCTGTCGGCGACGAGGTGAGCGAACTGGGTTATGTGGACATGTTTACCGACATGTTCAACGCCATGGACAGCAAGCGCCCCCCGCAAGAAACGTTCTACGATGGCTATGTCGTCAACGCCATTATGGACGCCTGTTACCGCTCGGCCGCCTCTAAACAGTGGGAGCCGGTGCAACTGATCGAATGGCGCGGCCAGGGCGTCGAAGCGATCCGCGGTGGCCACGGCGAGTACGAAGGCCACACCATCATCAAACAGGAAAAGATGCCTGACGGCCGACTCAAACTGATTCTGAAGAATAAAGAGTCAGGCGAGTTTATGGATCGGATCGTAGAAGGGTGATGACAGTAATTGGTAATTGGTAAGTGGTAAGTAGTAATTGGTAAGTACCGTGGCGAATTACTTACCAATTACCCAATCACCCAAAATCTCACAACAAAAAGGAACCATATCGTGACCAAAACATTAAAAGTCGGCGTCATCGGCGTCGGCGGGATTGCGCGCAGCCACATGCCTGGTTGGGCCGCCTCCGAACATGCGGAGGTGGTGGCGGGCAGCGATTTATTCGAGGGCGCGCTGCAACATTGGGGCGCTGTCAACGGCGTCAAGCAGCTTTCCACCAACGCTGCCGACATTATCAATGACCCCGCCATCGACATCATTGATGTCTGCACGCCCAACATGTACCACACCGAACTGGTGGTCGCCGCCCTCAACGCGGGCAAACATGTGATCTGCGAAAAGCCGCTCGCGCCCACGCCGGATGGCATCCACGACATGATCGCCGCGCGCGACAAATCTGGCAAGCTCTTGATGACGGCGCAACATTTCCGCTTCCAGGGCGCTTCGCAGGCGCTGAAGCGTGAGATCGACGGCGGCGCGCTGGGTGATATCTACCATGCACGCAGTTGGATGATTCGCCGCGGCTGGCTGCCGGTGCGCCCCGGTTTTATCTACAAAAAGAACAGCGGCGGCGGCCCCTGTATCGACGTTGGCGTCCACATTCTGGATCTGACACTTTGGTTTATGGGCAACCCCAAGCCGATCGCCGTCAGCGGCGTGGCCAAAGCACCGCTGGCCAAACATGCTGGCGCCTTCAGTGTCTGGGCCAATGCCACGGTCCCCGATGATATGGATGTGGAGGATTTCGCCGCGGCCTTTGTGCGCTTCGACAACGGCGCAACCTTGATCCTAGAAGTAAGTTGGTTGATGCACCACAAAACCGAGGGCGAAGACATGCAGATGTGGCTCTACGGTACGGAAGGCGGCAGCCACTGGCCACAGGCAGAAATTATGTCTACCAACTACCAGACCCGCCAGTTGATCAACAGCACGCTGCAACTGACCGCCGACAAAATGGAGCCGCACGCGCTCGAATGTGTCGAGTTTGCGCGCTGCGTCGCCGAAGGGCTACCCTCACCCGTGCCCGCCGAGCAGTCATTACAGGTGATGACAATTTTGGACGGCATTTATCGCAGCCAGGCTGCCGGGCGCGAGATTCGGCTGGACGAGTAAGTTCAACCGATGTCTTTGCGCCAGGGTCCACCGGCAGGCCAGGTTGCGCTAAAAATCTGGTCCGTAGTTAACGCAGACAAGGGTGGCCATAGAAAATGATGCAGGGCAGCGATGACCTCACCAAAGGTCACGCTGCCCTCATTTAGTCGATTACGGTTAAGAAACGCCTGTCACTGCTTTATTTTATCCACATTCGTCGCGAATTCACCCGTAAGCGCCGTGGGTGATACGGCAGGGATGACGGTCTGGCGGCGCTCAAAAGTCGCCTGTATGGCCTTGGCTAACGTCGCACCGTCGAAAGCAAAGAGCCGGGCGAGGATCCATAGGTCGTAGAAGTCTTTCATGCGACTGTTGGTCATTCCAAGCACAACCATTGCGTGCAACTTCTCGGCAATCACCGTTTCCGGTGGATACGTACGCAGTCGTGGTGATGGCAAAGTGAGCAGGGTTGGATAATCAGTAAGCACAGGACTTGGTGTCACGGCATCGCCGAAACCAATATCAATTCGTACAGGAATACGGGCTGCGTCAAGCTTGGCAATCATATCAACATGTTGACCACTGTATACTTGGCCTTCACGAATTTCTTGCACACGCACGCTATCAGGATAAAACGTCAGCCCATCAGCTTCTACATCAACCTGGCAAATGCTACCAAAAATCGTAGTCAATGTCGCTCTAGAACCATCACCGTAACCAAGCAAGTCCAGATCATACGTAGGACGATGGTGTTTCCCAGTCCAAACCGCAAAGAGAGCGGCGCCTTTGAGGATAAATTGTTCAGCAAATGGCGATCGAGTAAGCCGATAGAGTAAACGTTCGATGGCATAGCGGGAAAGCAACAGATTGAAATCTTCCTGCTGCTGTCGACTTATGTTCAGCAATCGCTGGCGAACTGATGCAGCGAGGTTTTCCGTGCCGCGCTTACTCATGCCATTGCCTCCAAATACGGCTTCATCACATTTGCCACACGACAGATTTTGGCATAGTGCCATAGCTCGTCAACCGTAAACTTATGCTGGCGCAGACCATCACGCAGTGCTTCCAAAGCAATATCAAGACCAATCTTATGCCGATATTTGAAGCAATCGGCTACGGTTTTAGCAGGTGTGTAGACCTTGACGGGGAGACCCTCGATGGTATGCACTTCGACACCTGTGCTAAACGCTTCCCCCGAGAAACGGACAAAGCGTAACGGCAAGTCTGTCACGTGTGGCAGCCAAGCTTTATTCTCAATTGCCAGCCAAATTTGAAACGGCAACTGTGTAGTAAGCTCATGAAACCGTAGGGCGGAAAGCAGACACACAACAGTCTTAGGTAGGCGCTTTGCAGCCTCGGCTATGGTATGATGTTCGGTAACAGACGCGTTGGGCAACGTGTAGAGGCCACGCCCGACGCGCATTAGCAGACCTTGGGCAACAAGACGGCTCAAATAGATGGGGGGAATGCTCATCTGAACCAAATCGCGCGGGCGCAAGACACCCATACGCTGAGCTAGGTTAAGGATTTGTGAGTTGCGGGTTTTATTCGTTACCACTTGTGTTATATGATCTCGGTATATATCCATAACTACCGAGGAATTATAACATTACAAACGACATTCTACAAATTTCCGGCATAATTGTGAACACAGCAGCAACGGGCTGCGTTATTTAGTCGTTTGTAATATAATACGCTTCACGCAGATACGCCTGGGAGCGCCGCCATCCCTGGCGGCGCTCCCAGCCTGTAGGTCCTAATAATTCAACGATTCAGTTATACCAAGCAGATCCGGTCTTGCTCGCTTAGCGTTGAACCTGGCATAAACAATGGACAGCCCCCAACCCAGTGGTGAGATTCATGCGCAAATCGGTGACAACGCCAGCGGCATTGCCGTCGGCAAGCAGATTACGCAGAACGTCTTCCAGCATTTCTATAACCAACCCGCGCACCCGACCGATACCACGATCGATTTCGCCGCCGTTGAACAGCGCTATCGCGCCCAGGTCGTCAAGTACTATAATAAACTCGCCCTCACTGGCCTGCCTACCGCTGGATACCGATCCGCCAACGGATGGCGCGCCAACGACGCATCAACCGATTTGGCTGGTGGGCGTGGGTGGTCTGTGGGCTGGTGCTGGCGGCGTTGGTGGTTGTCTATTTGTCGGCGCAGTTGGATGCCAATAGTCTGCTCGTGCGCTTTGGCGCCGCCGTGGCGCTGATCACCGGGCTGGCGGCGGGGGTTGCCCAAGTGCTGGGCTGGACGTTGCGCAATCCGTATGAAAAAGAAAACCAATAACATCGTAGCAGGGATGAATCCACGCCCAGGGGGCACCCCGCTGCCAGTAGCAAGTCGCTTCAGCCACTGAGTCCCCGGTTTGAACCGCACCCAAAAACAGAATTACACCCATTTCACACTTTCACTCATACTGTTTGCCATTTATGCGCCAGAATGGTAGGATGATTTATCATACCATTCTAATGAGGAGGTTAACAATGGCTTCAACCAAGGTTGCTGTGACAATCGATACAGGTCTGTTGGCTGAATTGGATGCATTGGTCGCCAAACAGGTATTTCCGAACCGGAGTAAGGCGATTCAAATGGCCCTGCAAGACAAGCTAGCGCGCATACGCCGCACCCGGCTTGCTGCGGAGTGTGCGAAGCTTGATCCACGCGAAGAGATAGCAGTGGCGGAAGAAGGGATGGAGTTGGAGTTGGCAGCATGGCCCGCATATTAAGAGGGGAGATTTGGTGGGCCGATCTGAACCCGGTGCGTGGTAGTGAACAGGCGGGTGTACGACCGGTGCTGGTCATCAGCCATGACATCTTTAATGAACGCTCCGGCACGGTGATTGCGTTAGCCATCACCAGTCAACCGCCCACGGTTGGCTTTCCGCTCGTTTTTGAATTGCGCACCGCCAATTTACCAAAACAATCTTGGGTAAAGATCAGCCAGGTGCGTACCCTAGCCGTCGAACGACTCAGTAACCGGCTCAGTCAGATCTCACCCGAAGAATTGGATGAAATTATCAACGGCCTAAACGAGCTTGTTGGCAATTAATTTTTAGAATTCTGGATGTCTCATCGCTCACCACTTATCAACATCCAGAAACAAAAGACAGGCATTCGGTTGATATAGGATCAGCATATTCCCTTTACTGAGCGCTCACCTACGAAACATGGATCTCTTGATGTCCCAGCGCCCACCACTCCTCCCCTACCTCGTCTTAATCGGGGGTGTCCTGATTGTCTC
>JBBRVA010000543.1:0-5869 GCA_038247295.1 Caldilineales bacterium
CGGCAACGGTGTCGTCGTATTGGACAACGACCTGATAACGATTAGAAAACGATTCAACCTGCGGTCCTAGCAAACCAGCATTTTGCAAAGCCGTTTTCTGTAATGTAAGTGAAGACGTGTTAAGTGTTGCATAAGCCGCAACCGCCAGTTCAGACCCATCAAGTAAAATATTTAAATTCATTTTTCTCCCCCCTCTTGACGCACGGTGGCTTCAAATATATTCACTGATTGTTCTGGACATGAGAAATATGTGGGATGAGGAGCAATTAAATCTCCACCGACTCTCGAGTAGGAAACAGCCAAACCTAGAATTTTCCCGTCCGATTTTCGAATAACCGAAAGCTCATCTCTTCGAATCTCGGGATTGTTTCGATGGATATAGGTCGAGGTAAATCTGTGAATTATTGACACATTTTCGCCAGATTTATTTTCCAAGGGTGGCGATAATTGCCCAAATTTATTGAGCAGAAGGGCGTATTGTTGACGATTAAGAAAAACGGTCTCAAATACCTTTATACCTCCATCCTTCGCGCACATCTCCCGCACCTGCGCATCCCAGTACGCCTGCTGCCCCGGCACGTATCCCGCGCACCCACTGAGTGTTAACACGAACAGCGCAACAACATAGATTGGTTTCATGCTGTCTCCAGTCATGCATTAGGATCAGGTCTTGCAATTAAAAAATCCCAGGAAATTGCTTTCGCAATAGAGCATCGCCGTACACCGGCACCTCTGCCGAATGACCGACAGTCAATCACCGCGAGGAGCAAAGAATCAGAAAAAGAGGATCGCCAGCGCCCGAAAGCGTCAAACCCGCTCTTGCCGCAGTAGTCACCTGCCTGCCGCATGCGCACACCCCTGTCCGCAAGGCCGCAGCATTGCGCTGTCAGCCGTTTATTTGTTGTTCAATAGTGGGTGCGGATTGGAGAGCGGTCAAATCTAACAAAATGATAAGTTTGACTTCGCTTGGTGCGCTCGACAATTCGGTGTTCGAGAAATTGAGTATTTATAAATATAAATAAAATCAATTACTTATGATTTTATCTCGCCTTGTTTGACCGTGCGACTCACCGTCGCATAGTGAACACCAAAAGCGTCGGCGATGGCCTGCATCGTGTAATCGCCCGTCGTGTAGGCAGCAACCATGCCCTTCTTGGCGTCAGACATCTTGTCACGGTAATGGCTTAACGGCTTCGCCAGCGGCCGGCGCTGCGTGCGGGGGATCTCTCCGATCGCGGCTTGATCCGAGCGCTTTTGCAGGCGCTTGATAAACGCATCACTGCCCAGAAACACTTGTCCGCGCAAGTTCTCCCACAGACTGGGCAACTTAACGCCTGCCTTCACGAAATCGATGTAGCGCTGGATGGCGCGTCCGCGCTGTGGGGAGAACTGGCCCAGCACCCAATCGGTTTGCAACCACGGTGGCGCAGGATCAACGCCGACCATCGCGTTGTAGGAACTCCACGGCCATGCCGAAACCCCGCGCACCATGCCCGCGCGCACCGGGTTGAGGACAACATAACGCGCCAGTTCCAGCAAGTAGCTGTCTTTCTCGACGAGAATGGCCTTGTAGCGGCCCTGGAACACATGGCCCACGCGGCGGTGGTTGCGATTGATCGTTTGCGTATAGACGCCGTTGAGCTGGCGCATGCCCTGTGCCAGATTACCTTCGCCCGTCTCCACCACGACATGGTAGTGATTAGTCATCTGGCACCAGGCGTGGCACTGCCAGTTACTCAGAAGTCGGTAACTTGCGCGACATAACGCCGCGTCCATCACAGAGCGCCGAAGCTGAGAACGTGTCGTCTAAGTTGGCGACTACTGAGTAAAGCGCCTGCACACCTGGCCAAAAATCTCCAACCAGGCTAATCGGTCAGCCTCACCAAAGTAAATATCTTCGCGCCGGTCACCGCGCGAAGTCACGTGATAAAGCCCACCCGCCAGTTCCAGCCTCAGAGGTCTCGACATGCCCAAACATTAGCAAGGTCAATGTTGGATTGGGAGAGTAGCAGCGAGCATCCCGAATAACTGGAACCTCGCCGCCCTCGCAGAACCGGACTTGGAGCGTTACACCATCCGGCTCCCAGATTGAGTCATCCACAATGGTTTGGGGTAGAGATTGTGCTGGATGCGCAAAGACGGCATCCAGTCTGACAGGACTTTGCTAAAGCGCCCCCACTGCACGCCTCGCCGCTGACTACGCCGGTTGAGCCATTTGAACAGCAAACGACTCAGTAGGTAAGCATAGGTGCGCACGTTTCGGGCGTTGCCGCTCACGGCATAGTAGGCGACATGCCCTTGCAGGTGACGCATCGCATAATCCATCATGGCGCGACCACCCTCGACGCGTAACGCCGAGAGTCGGTCACCGACTTCCTTCAGTTTCCTGACGATGCGCTCACGCTGACTTTTGCGCCCAACCAAAAAGCGGTTAGAACGGCTCTTGCCTGCGTAGTGCGTAAAGCCCAGAAAGTTGAAAGTCGAAGGACGCTGCGCGATGTTCTTCTCGTAGTCACGCTGCACCCTGCTGCCAAAGCGTAGCAAGCGCGTCTTGCTGGGCTCAACTTCAAGCCCGAATTGCGCCAGACGCTCTGTCAGTTCAACCATGAACCGCCGTGCATCGTCTTCGTGGGTGAAACAAGCCACGAAGTCGTCGGCATAGCGGATCAGATACCCTCGTCCTTCGCAGGAGCGGGCATAACTTTTCTCAAACCACAAATCAAGCACGTAGTGCAGGTAGATATTGGCCAGCACCGGTGACACCAGTCCGCCTTGCGGCGTCCCGGTTTCACTGGCCGCGAACACGCCATCTTCCAGCACACCCGCCTTGAGAAATCTGCGCACGATCCGCAGTAATACCGGGTCGTTGATCCGGTGGCCCAGAAAGCGCATCAGCCAGTCGTGACTGACATGATCAAAGAATCCTTTGATGTCGGCCTCGACCAGCCATTGCGTGCCGCCATTCGTAATGACCTCACCCACCCGCGCGAGCGCTTGATGCGCGTTGCGTTGGGGACGAAATCCGTACGAGCAGTGACGAAATTCCGGCTCCCAGATCGCTTGCAACACCCCAGACAGGCGATGCTGCACGATACGGTCTTCAAAGCAGGGGATACCCAGTGGCCGTTGCCGTCCGTTGCTCTTGGCTATGTAGACTCGCCGAACCGGTTGTGGTCGATAGCTCAGGCTGCGCAGTTGGGTCGCCAGCGCCGTAATGCGCGCCTGCACCCCTTGTGCGTAGTCGGCTTTACGTACCTTGTCGATTCCGCTTGCCTTGTTGCCCGGTTGCACCTCAAAACTATGCAACAACCCTTCGGGTTGGCTGAGCAATCCCATCAACGCGTTGTAGCGCGCCTGCGGGCGCTGCTCTGCCCATTGTGTGAAACGAACAAGTTGTGTGTCCATGCGCATAGTCCGCTCGGTGTCGGGGCATGTCTCCCCTGTTCGCTATCTCAAACTGGCTCCCCTTCGCTCCCGCCGCATTACCAGCGTTCAACGCTACTATGGGCGCCTCCGACTTCCTTTCGCCACTGCTCCCGTCCTCGCTGTTCAGACTTGTCGGGGAGTGCGCAGTGTTCCGCGCCGACGATAGGATCTCCTGGGTTACTGCCAACTCTTACTGTCACGCTCGAAGCGGCCTTCGATCCCGGGTGGGCACAGCCGGCTTGCCTATGCGCCGGTTGCGCTGTTGCCTGCTGGCGTCTTGATACCATCGGCCCTTTCCAACGCGGTCATTTCGGGACTCAACACCTTCACGGTCGGCATTACCCGTTACCATTGCTCCTCGCCTGCTTTCGTGCCTACGCATCAAACACGATGTCACCATCGCATCTGCAAGGCTCAATACCCGGCCCGTGGCTAGCGGTTACCGGGGCGGGGTTTACACCCGCTAGAATTTGCAGCATTGCCCAGCCGCAACCAAGACCTGACCCATTTTTCTGCTTTCTTATTGTCCGGCCTGTCCCAGAGTAGCGTCGCCGAAAACCCGGTGATCGTATTCGACAAATGGTCGCGCACTTCATAGCGGGTGTTGAATTCAGTGACCTGCGCATCGGTCATGCGGGTTTGGCCAGGGAGGGAGGCGGTATTGGCGGTCTGGTCGGACGTGAGGGCGCGGTAGTTGTTGCTGCCCAGCTTCAAACGCTCTTGGCGCGCCGCCTCGTCCTGCCAAATGGGAATTCCAGCAGCAGTAGTGCCATCCAGATACGACTCTGCGGAAAGTTGAGCCAGCAACAATTTGGTAATGTCAGACGGATTTGTGCTCATCACAATCCCCTTATCAGTTTTGCGGCTTCAGAACATCAACAATAAAATGCAACCCTTCATTTTTTATCCCGGGGCAGCGCTTGCCACTGCTCCGATCCACGCGATCCGATACGGACAGATTCACGTCATCGCGAAAAAAGATCCTGCGCATTCCCAGCAGCCTCTTCGTCGAAATTTCAATTAACAGCAATTCCCCGCCTATGATGCCTTCCTCACGCCAATCAAATTGCGGAGTGCCTCGCCACAAGTACCCGTAACGCGCAGTAAGTTGAGTCGCCAACTCGATCCGAAGCGCGGTTAGTGATCGTTCGTCTCTGGAATATCTGGAAAAGGTTCGCAAATCCCCTTGGTCAGAGAAGCTGGTTACGATCTCCATAAACATGTACAACCGTGCCGCCTTTGGCACCAAATGCCCCGGCGGATTTTGGTGAACTGCTAGATAGGAAGTACCAGCGGACTCGGCTGAATACGAACCCAGCGAGTCAGGCACATACTTCGGCATCGGCAATCGAAGCTGCGCAATTCCATCTACGTTGTCCCGGCGATCCAAGACATAATCCCCCTGCTCCCTCTCACACAACGCCTCAAAATACTCCCCCGCCGAACGGTAGTCCGAGCGCTTCACCCGCGGCTTATCGAGCGGCGGCGGCAACTGAATCGAATAGGCAAACTTCCCCTCCGGTGTCGCCAGCACGGCATTCAGATCAAAGGGCTTAATGTTCAGAACATCACAATTCGTCAGCGCAGATTTGCGTCTGTATTCGGGATCGCTGGAATCCAGATAAGGTCCGATTTTGCGCTCCTTGCAGACCGCATCCACATTCGCCAGCGCCTTCCTGAACTTCTCGCCGACGGTCTCGCCAAACAGTCCACCCGGGCTGGCGCAACCGGCAACCAACAGCGCAACGATCCAGATTTTTCTCATGCGAATCCCTCTCAAGTCCGACGCATCATCCATCTAATGAATGGTGGTTTTACATTCCCGAACGCCGCACGCCGGGACATCAACAAAAGACCGACAATCGATCGCCGCGAGATTTGAACAATGAGAAAATAAGTGAGTTCGCGCTCGAACGCGCCAAACCCGCTGTTGCCGCAGTAGTCCTCTACCTGCCGCATGCGCACACCCCTGTCCGCTGAGGCCACAGCATTGCGCTGCTGGCCATTTATTATTTTTAAATAGTGGGCGTGGATCGGGGAACAGTCAAATCTAACAAAATGGTAGGTTTGCCTCGGCTTCAGCCACCAAGTAAGCCTGGTTTAGCAAAGTTGAATTTAGATAAATTCAAATAAAATCAATTACTTATAAATTCCCCTCGCTTTGCTTTACCGCACGGCTCACCCTCGCATAATGAACGCCGAAGCAGTCGGCGTTTGCCTGCATCGTGTAGCCCCCCCGTCGCATAGGCAACCACCATGGCCTGCTTGGTATCGGGCAGTTTGCGGTAATGGCTCAAGGGCTTCGTCAGCGCCCGGCGCTGGGCGCGGGGGATCTCGCCTATTGCCGCTTGGTCCGCCAACTTTTGAATTCGTTTAAGAAAACCCTCTCCACCCAGAAATATCTGGCCGTGTAATTGATCCCACAGACTGGACAGCCCCGCGC
>JBBRVA010000544.1:0-5845 GCA_038247295.1 Caldilineales bacterium
TGGTAGAGGTCTTCTGGCAGCGACTATCCGCAACACCAACTGCAACCGTAACGGCAACTACTGCGGCCGCCACGCTGACACCAACCATTACTAACACGCCGGTTGCGGCCACGGCGACTGCAACATCACTGCCAACCGAGACACCAACGGTGCCAGCGGCCACCGAAACGCCGACCTCGATCCCGCCGACGGCAACGGAGACCGCCACAACGGCGCCGCCAGAACCAACCGCGACGGAGACAGCGACGGCGACACCAACAACGGCGGCAGAAACGCCCACAGAAACACCAACCGAGACGCCGACCCCGTAGGCGGCACGGGCATAAAGTAAATTTGGCCGACTTTACAAAGCGTACGCGTCCTATAGGCAATTAGGCAAGAGAATTAGAAGAAAGGAACTCACTATGGCAGAGAGTGTCTACAAAGTAATCGAATTGGTCGGCAGCAGTACTGAATCTTGGGAGAAAGCGGCTAGTGCGGCAGTTGAGAGAGCGGCACAAAGCCTGCAAGATTTGCGCGTGGCCGAAGTTGTGCAATTGGATATGCATTTAGAGAACGGTCAGGTGCTTGCCTACCGGGCCAAGGTGAAGGTCTCATTCAAGTATCACGACAAGGATGAGAGTTGAATGAAGTTCGCATACCGTGAGTAAAACAGCATAAAAATAGCCGGCCTGAGGTCGGCTATTTTTATGCTGTTGGCGCAAATTTCAATCAATCAGGACACTCAAGGCGTGAACACGTTCATGCGCAATGCGGATGTAGCTGAGATGAGTGCGGGCAAGCGCCTTGACATCTTCCGGCACAGCCTGGGGAATGATATCACCGTACAAGACCAGCATCGTCTCTTCGCTGCGGTCACATTCTTCCATAATGGCCGCATCGCTGCCGGTAAGGGCAGCCTTGATGTTGATCCAGACGCGTTGAAAAGTTCCGGCCATCGTACCCGTCTGGTCGGGATCACCCCCATAGCTGCGCACCAGTTCACTCAACTCGCGCACGAATTCCGTGCGTTGCTGGGCATGTTCGCGAAAAATCAGTTGATAATCCACGTTGTCAATCGCATCAGCGGCGGTTTGATAGCCCTCGGCACTATCCAGATTGGCGTCAATTAGTTCATTAAGCAGGCTGACCACTTCTTCATTTGTCATTTGTAAACTCCGATCAGGTTAAGCACAAGGGTGGGATAGAACAAATAGGGGATTTCAACCGTCTTGTGGGCTGGAAATTCTTAAATCCAGGTCAATTGTGCCTAGCGTAACACATAAATTACCTATGTGCTATAGAGCAAAGGGCGTGTCAGGTTATAAAATTAGATATGGTTTCTTGGGGTAAGACAGCCTATTGGCTTGGTAGAACAATTTTAACCGCAAAGAACGCGAAGCGCGCAAAGAAAATCTAAAAGGAAAACTTTGCGCGCTTCGCGTTCTTTGCGGTTAGCTCAGTTTTGGCAGTCAATCAGAGGAAACTTCTGATCGAGCAGTGCATCAACCACTTTGACAGACTTGAGGCTACCGAAAGGGTGACGGCGCGCAAGCAATTGACGCTGCCCACCAGCCGTGATATGCTGTAGTACAACTCTCAACCATATGAATTTACGAACCAGTAATCCACCGGAGATGATTCCTACCTTATGAAGCCTGAGACATCAATCATCAACCCCGCAACGCTCACCCTGCTCGATACGATCCAACGCCGTGTTCTCTGGCTGGCGACCAACATTATCCACCATGCGAACAGCGTGCGCCCCAGCACCGATGGCATCAAAGTCGGCGGGCACCAAGCATCATCGGCTTCGGTTGTCACGATTTTGACAGCGATTTATTTCCACTTTCTCCAAGCCGGCGACCGCATTTCGATTAAGCCGCATGCTTCGCCGGTCTTTCACGCCATTCAATATTTGCTGGGCCAGTTACCGCGTGATTATTTGACCACCCTGCGCGCCTACAAAGGTCTGCAAGCCTATCCTAGCCGCACCAAAGATCCAGAACGCGTGGACTTTTCCACCGGTTCGGTCGGCTTGGGTGTCGTGGCGCCAGCCTTTGCTGCCTTGGCGCAAAAGTATGCCCAGGCCCACTTTGGCTGTGTTACCTCCAACCGCTTTATTGCCTTGATCGGTGATGCCGAGCTCGATGAGGGCAATGTATGGGAAGCCGTTTTGGATGAAGCGCTGGAGGGGTTGGATAACCTGATTTGGATCGTCGATCTCAACCGCCAGAGTTTAGATCGCGTGATCCCCGGCATCCGCGCCGCGCGGCTCAAACGGCTCTTTGAGGAGATGGGCTGGCGCGTGTTGGAGGCTAAGTATGGGCGACAGTTGCAAGCGCTCTTCGCGCTGCCGGGCGGCAACGCGCTGCGCCAACGGATCGACGATATGGACAACGAGGAGTACCAGGCGCTGATCCGCTGGCCGGGTGACCAATTGCGCGAACGGCTGATCGACGGCAATCCCATCTTAGCCGCGGTTATAGAGGCGGTCACAGATGCCGATTTGCCGACCGTATTGGCCAACTTGGGTGGCCATGACTTGACAGAGTTGCTGACCGTTCTCGACGCCGCCACGCACAACGCCGGCCACCCAACGATCATCTTTGCCTATACGATCAAAGGTTGGGGCTTACCTATTGCCGGCCATCCCCTCAACCACTCTATGTTGTTGACAGAAAAACAACGGGATAAAGTGCGCGAACAATTGGACATTGATCCCGAGGATGAGTGGGCCGCTTTTGCCAGCGACTCGGCGGCGGCGCAGCTTTGTCAACAGGTGCAAAGCCGTCTCTACCCGGCCCCACCCGCCCCCAGCAGCGCAATCGAGAGCGGTGTGCCGGCCACGTTGGACCTTGCCCTGGGCGATAAAGTGAGCACGCAGGACAGTTTTGGACGCATCCTCTTTCGTCTGGCCGATTTACCCGGTGCACGCGAACGGTTAATGACTTGTTCGCCCGATGTCTCCTTTTCCACCAATCTCGCCGGCTGGATCAACAAACGCGGCGCTTTTAAGAGCAAATCCAAGCCAGAATATGAAGGCGATGCCCAGCGCTTGCTCAAGTGGCAACGCGGCCCCAGCGGCCAACATATCGAGCTGGGCATTTCGGAGATGAACCTATTTCTGCTGTTGGGCATGTTTGGCCTGTCGGCAGAGCTAAATGGACAGATGCTGGTCCCGATTGGCACGGTCTACGATCCCTTTGTCTGTCGTGGGCTGGATGCGCTGATCTATGCGCTTTATTCTGGCGCCAAGTTTGTCTTTGCTGGCACGCCATCGGGGGTGACATTAGCCCCGGAGGGCGGCGCGCACCAGTCGACGATTACGCCCTCGATCGGCGCCGAATTGCCCAATTTGCGCATGTACGAGCCTTGCTTCGGGCGCGAAGTAGAGTGGACACTGCTAGACAGCATCCGCGCCTGTTTTGACCGTGAGCACGGTTATGCCACCTATCTGCGCCTCTCGACCAAGCCGATTGAGCAGCAGTTGCTGCAACCGGCGCTGGACCGCCTGGGCGAAACACGCTTGCGCGAACAGGTGCTGGCCGGCGGCTATCGACTGCTGGATTGGCGGCAGGGCGGCCCCGATGTCGATGAACGCTATATCGTACATATTGCCGCAGCGGGGGCGATGGTGCCCGAAGCCTGCCGGGCGGCGGCCTATCTGTGGAACGAAGGGGTGGCGGCCAACGTCCTTAACCTTACCAGCCCACGCCAACTCTTTGCCCAGTGGCGGGCGACACCTTATGCCAAGCGCGATACGCTCTTCGATTGGCTGATCCCAGCCGGCGAACGCCATGCGCCAATCATCACCGTGCAAGATGGTGCATCGCATGCCCTGGCCTGGTTGGGCAGCGCTCTGGGCACGTCGCTGATCCCGCTCGGCGTGGACGATTTTGGCCAATCGGGCACCGGTGCCGATCTCTACCGTCACTTTGGCATCGACTGGCAGGCGATTGTCACTGCGGCTTTGACTATCTGCGAATAATGGGGGTAACAATTATCCGTAAAACGTGTTATACTAAACCACGTTGCGCTTGTTTGGCAACCATGCACACAGCGTAGCAACGGAACACACCCAATCCGTGCCACTGCTCGACTGTCCGTAACCAAAATTTTCTTTTTAAGGAGGAAGACAATGCAATCCCCTGTTCCTGTCACCTTGTACAAAGCGCGCGCAATCTGGATCGTCCTATTGGCGTTCGCGCTTTTATACGGCATGCTGAGTTTACTACAGCCGCCCACTGCCCTTGCGCAGGACAACCCAACCCAGGTTGAGCAACCCGAGATTGTCGGCGGCACCGAAGCAGTGCCTGGCGCCTGGCCCTGGCAAGCAGCACTGGTATTTTCGTCCGCCAGCAGTGATTATTATGGTCAATACTGTGGCGGCACCCTGATCGACCCAGAGTGGGTGCTGACAGCCGCCCACTGCGCCGACGGTGATATCAGCAATCGTGTGCAGGTTGTGCTTGGCAAACATAAACTCTCGACACAAGATGGCGAACATATCACCATTACCGAAGTGATCATTCATCCAGAATACGATGGCAATATTGGTAGCGCCGATCTGGCTCTGCTGCGCCTGAGCCAGCCATCGACGCGCACAGTGTTGCCGCTTGATCTGGCGACAGATGGCAATGTGGAAACACGCGCCCTGCAAGCGACGGCCATCGGCTGGGGCCAATATGAGCAGGGTTATGCCGATACCTTGCGCCAGGTTTCGCTGCCCTTCTTTTCCCATCCACGCTGTAAAGAAATCTACACGGCGTTTAGCGATGAAGCATCTTTGGTAAGCGATGGGATGGTCTGTGCGGGCTATGAAAATGGGGGCAAAAATGTCTGTTTTGGCGACAGCGGTGGGCCACTGATGATTGCCACAAGCGCAGCGCCGGGCTGGAAACAGGCGGGCATTGTCAGTTGGGGACCCTACACCTGCGGTTCGGCAGAATACCCCAATGTCTATACGCGTGTTTCCGCCTATCAACCATGGATTGCAGATTGTGTGGTCGATAGCACCGGTCCCATCTGTACAGGCTGGGACGCGTATGAACCAGACAACACCCCAGCACAGGCCCATTCGCTCCTACTCGACAGTCCAGCGCAGACGCTTACCCTTTCATCCCTGAGTGATTCAGACTGGTTTAAGTTTGAGGCTATAGCTGGAAAAATCTATCAATTCGATGCTGTGGTGCCAAACACAGAGATCGGTGATACGATCCTTTGGTTGTATGACACCGATGGTAAAACGGCATTGGCCCTGGGTGACAGCTATCGACCAAACTATTTCACACCGCTTGGCGACCATGATACGCTGCGTTGGAAAGCACCGCGAAGTGGCATCTTCTATGTCCAAGTGGAAAGTCGCTGGCTGGGCCGCCGGGTCAATTATCAGATTAGCGGTGCTAGCTATGTGACAGAAGTCTTCTTGCCCGTCATCCAGCGGACCTATGAATTTCTAGCTGTACCGATCGTAGAACTACCCACCGCCGAACCGATCATACAGACATTGCCTGCGGTCAAAACCCCCGAGCCGTGATGCAAGAAGATTGGCTAGTACACTTGGGCGGAAATAACCCTACTATTCTCCGGTGAATCAGTAGTGAATCAGTAGGACAGTGAGACAGTGAGACAGTACAAACACTGTTCTACTGTCCTACTGATTCACTGTCTTACTTACGCCCAAGTGTACTAGATAGTTGTTAGTGGAGATTAGAGATTGGAAACTGTACAATCCAATCTCTAATCTCCACTCTCTGTACGATATTGATTAGTCTGCCCACTCACGCCAACATCTAATCCTACCCCAGCGCCGCCGCCAGTTGATCAAACATAAGACGCCAACCGTGTTCGGTGCCGCCTTCAA
>JBBRVA010000545.1:0-5838 GCA_038247295.1 Caldilineales bacterium
GAGTGAGACCGTGTACCCTTCATTGTTGATACAGCGAACATATTTCATGCTAATCTCCTGATTAGGGGTGGAGATAGACAGTCACACCTTCAGCTTTCTCATTATTGGGCAAGAATGGCTCGAAGTAACTGGCTGGATAGACATAATCTTCACCTGTGCCGTCGATCACGCTTAGCTCTTCCGGTTGATCATTTGGATCAGGCAGCGCAAGTTTATAGACTTGACCAATTTCCAGACCTAAAATTGTGTCATTTTGATGGCGCGACTCTTCTGGAAAATAGAAATATTTGCGATTGTTGATGCAACGAACATATTTCATCCTAACCTTATTAAAGGAATCCTGATTGGTTCAACGGTGATTAGCGTCTTGGCGTCTCCGCCCAAGTATACAGCAAGCGTCGCGTCTTTCTGCAAATTCGCGCGCTTACTGTCGAGATGGTCTCCGCAATTGGAACCTAATGCCGACTGTGTTACCATTCTGCATCCGTTGCCCTATGTTCAGAACGGAAGCAACTTATGAATAATTTGACACTATGGCGTTACTCACGCCGAACATTACTTAAACTGGTGGGCCAAAGTTCAGCGCTGATTGCCCTCTTAACGAGTTGTGCCAACCCCCCGCTAACACCGCCGTCTGCCTCACCTACGGCGTTGCCGACCGTGCTGCCTACCCCGCTGCCAACGGAGACACCCACGATGAGCCAACCCACTCCGGGTGGCGAGGTAAGCCTCGACTTCAAAATCGGCCAGATGTTGATGGTCGGCTTTCGCGGGCAGACGGTGGATGAGACCCACCCGATTGTGCAAGATATTCGGGAACGCCACCTGGGCAGTGTCGTGCTCTTCGACTATGACACGATCAGCGCCCAATATGCGCGCAACATTGCCTCGCCAGAGCAGTTAAAAACGTTGACGGCGACGCTACAATCCTTTGCCGCTACGCCACTCTTGATCAGTACCGACCAGGAAGGCGGTCTTGTCAACCGCTTGCGCGACCGTTACGGCTTTCCACCCACCTTGTCGCACCAGGCATTGGGGCAGTTGAATGATCCCGCCGTGACGCAGCAACACGCCGCTGCGATGGCGCAAACTCTGGCCGCGGCGGGCGTCAATCTCAATCTGGCCCCGGTGGTTGATCTCAACCTCAACCCCAGCAACCCGGCGATTGGCTTGTACGAGCGCAGCTTTAGCGCCGATCCTCAAGTTGTCATTGCCCAGGCCCAGGCTTTTATCGAAGCGCACCATGCCGCTGGCGTCCTTTGCACGCTCAAGCACTTTCCGGGCCACGGCAGTTCGACCGCCGATACGCATCTGGGCATTGTCGATGTGACCCAAACCTGGTCGCGCGCCGAACTCGAACCTTATGCTGCCTTGATCGCGACCGGGCAGGCGGATGCGGTGATGACGGCGCATGTTTTCAATGCCTCGCTTGATCCGGACTATCCCGCCACGCTCTCCAAACCGATCATTACCGATCTGCTGCGCGGCGAGTTGGGTTACGACGGCGTCGTGATCACCGACGATATGCAAATGGGGGCGATTCGTGAGCAGTACGGTTTCGAGACGGCGATCCAGAAGACGATCGAAGCAGGCGTGGATATCATCGCAATTGCCAATAATCTGGTCTACGCAGAAGATGTCGTCGCCCGCACCGTTGCCTTGATCAAAAACCTGGTCGCAGCCGGCACGATCAGCACGGAACGGATCGAGCAATCGTATGCACGGATTCAGCGCTTAAAGAGTAGATTGTCGACCGCGTCCGGTGCTTGATCCCACATGGCGCGGCCTTGACGATGCCCGCGTACGGCAAAGGTCACATCGATTTCCGGCAGATGGGTCTTGACAAGCACGCTGCTATTCAGTTGCCTCGTTCATCGCTTTCCCCGCCCTGTCGCAGTGCTTGCTCAACCAGCGGTAATTTTGATATACTGCGTTGACCAAGAGCGGAGACAGGTAGACAGGGAAACAGGTACACACGTAGCCGCTATTTCCCTGTCTGCCTGTCTCCTTATTTACCTGTGTACCTGTTTCCCTGTCTACCTAATCAACAACTTCCAAAAGGATTTTACCATGCCCGCTCCTAAAATCTGTGTGATTGGCGCGTCCAACATCGATTTGATCAGCTATGCGCCCCGCCTGCCCAAAATGGGTGAAACCCTGCCCGGCACGCGCTTTCAAATGGGCTTTGGTGGCAAAGGCGCCAATCAGGCAGTGATGGCGGCTAAATTGGGCGCCGAAGTTGCCATGATTACCAAAGTGGGCGAGGATATCTTTGGCCGCGACACATTGAAAAATTATGAAACGCTCGGCTTCGATACGCGTTATGTGCTCTTTACGGATCAAGCCTCGACGGGCGTCGCCCCGATTTGGGTGGATGAAAGTACGGGCAACAATGCGATTATTGTCGTCGCCGGGGCCAACGATCTGCTCTCGCCAGCCGATGTGGTGGCCGCCCGCGGTGCGATCACCAGTGCCCAAATCGTCGTTTGCCAGTGGGAATGTCCGCTGGAGACCACGCTGGCCGCGTTGCGGATTGGGCGGGAAGCGGGCGTCATGACCCTCTTCAACCCGGCCCCGGCGCGCGGCGAGTTACCGCCCGAAGCTTATCAACTCAGCGATATCCTGTCACCGAATGAGAGTGAAACCGAACTGCTCACCGGTCGTTCGGTGGCGACGTTGGCAGAGGCAGAAGCCGCCGCGCGGATTTTGCTGGGGCGTGGTGCTGGTCGCATTGTCTTGACGCTGGGCGAGCGCGGTAGTCTGTTGGTCGACGAAAATAGTGTCCAGCATGTGCCGGCGCCCAACGTGCAAGCGGTCGATACGACCGGCGCTGGCGATGCCTTCATGGGTAGCCTGGCCTATTTTTTGGCACTGGGCGCGCCGTTGCTAGAGGCCATGCGGCGTGCAAGCCAAATTGCCGCGATCAGTGTGCAATCACCAGGCACGCAAAGCAGTTTCCCCACTGCTGCCGATCTGCCAGCGGCGTTGCTGCAAATGTAGCCGCAGTTATTTTTAGCGTTGGCACACAGATAACGCGGCTGAAATGTAAGAAGAATTCGCGTTATCTGCATCCAAAATTGAAAGCTTAGTAAAATAGGGTTTGGGCAAAATGTGTGGGTGTGCGTTGCCATAATCGGTGAGAACAGCGTAAATCTCGGCTGCCGGCGCATCAATCAAAGCCGACGCCTCTGCATGAGCGCGCCTCATCGGTAGTTTCTCCTTTAGCGCGGTGTTTATCCCGTACAATCGGCTACAGCCGCGGCAATGTAATGCCGGTCTGCGCCTGGTATTTTCCTTTGCGGTCGGCATAAGAAACTTCTGGCTCTTCCCCCTCAAAAAAGAGCACCTGGGCAATCCCTTCGTTGGCATAGACTTTGCACGGCAACGGCGTCGTATTCGAGATCTCGATTGTAACATGGCCTTCCCACTCCGGCTCGAAGGGCGTTACATTTACAATAATACCACAATTGTGAACAAAAACGCCCGCTTCTAAAGCGAAATTACCTGCTTCAGGGACAGTCAAACAGTACACATCGTGATCGCCAGGCAGTTCGTGAACACTTTTGACTTTGTGATTTCTATACTTACTTCTGTTACCTTTAAACTGGGTTAGAACTTCAGGGAAGCGTCGAAAAACAGAACGATCACATTCGAGTAGGCGGGCGGCGCTCCGTATTGAGCCGGTCTGATCGAGTGCGACGCGCACTAATTCTGCTGTAATCTCCTCACGGATGTTCATCTTGCGGGCAATTTCCTGTTGCATCGCCCGCCGTGCGCCATTGTCTTGGGCCCAAGCTCTACGCGACTGTTCACTTTGTGCAGCCCGATTCACTGGATCATTATAATAACGGCTCAAGCGCTCGCGCGTTGCGGTACGTCGTTCGTCTGTCCATGCTGCTAGATGTTTTCTTTGTAATTCTGCACGGGCATCCGTGTATTTTTCGTCATGCCAGAAGCGCAACGCTTTTTCTTTTTGTGTACGTAAGAACTCTTCACTCCATGCAGGATCTTGGCGTAAACGCTGAAGTGCATCTTGAATTGCCAGACCATGCTCTTCTGGATCGAAGCTGTCACCATAATTTGTTTGATTATGATGACGTATGTGATCACCAGCGTTCATCCGCATGATATTCCAGGGGTTGTTATTGCGTCGCTCGTGATCAATATGATGTCGATGGGTGTCTGCTACATCTTCATACATTCCATTGCGAATGTTCCACTCATCGGATAGACGATGCGTTGGATGGAGTTGGCCATTGAGCGGTTGATAGAGCATTTCGTAGCCGCGCGCCAGTTGACGATAAAGCGGCATTAATGCGGTGCCAGGTCGTAGCTCGGCGGCAGCCAGTGACTGTCCATCGCGTAAGATAAACTTGTGATCAGGTGTGCAATAAATTGCCTCGTCATTATCCAAGACTACTTGCACAAGCCTATCCCGCCCAATGTAGCGCGGTGCGTCCAACAGGGTGACGATAACGCGACCGAATTCCCCCACGCTATATCCCCAAAACATTTCACCGGATTCAGCGCGGACAGCCATCTCTTCCAGGGTTGGCGCCGTGCCGTCGACCAATGCCACACGGGTATCACCCCGAAAACAGCGCGCATAGGTCGATTTTCCTAGACATATCGTTAAAACGTTGCGGGGAATACGAAAATATTCCACCGTACGCGCCAAGGCAAAACTATTGGGGGGAATAATGCAAACATCGCCACGGTGGTGGACCATGGCGCGTTCGTCGATTGCCTTCGGATCAACGACGGTTAGCTGGCCGGTGGCAGGCGTAAAGATGCGAAACTCGTCTGCTACGCGAATATCGTAGCCAAAACTGCTGAGCCCATACGAAATGGTTCCAGCGCGCATCTGGGTGTCCACAAATGGTTCTACCATCTTATGTTCCAACGCCATGCGCCGAATCCAATGATCAGGTTTAATCGACATGTAAATCTCTGCCTTTGTTGAAGAAGGGAAACGGGATTAGGGAAACAGGAAACGGGATTAAGTATGCATAGTACATACTATGCACTACGGTTTACGGCGTAGCGCCACACCACGCCGCGTTGCGGTGCAAAGAGAAAGACTAATCCAAAAATGGTGGTGGCAACTAAAACCATGGCGGGACCCGACGCAACGTTAATGTAGTAACTGAGATAGAGACCGGTTACGTTGGATAGCGCCCCGATCGTTGCGGCCGTCACCATCATTGTGGGTAAGCGCCGGGTAAGCAATTGGGCCGCCGCAGCCGGTGTGACCAACATGGCTAACATCAATGCCACGCCCACCGTCTGTAATGAGACGACAATGGTCACTGCAATCAGCACCAATAGCAAGTAGCGTAAAAACTTGGCCGGCAGGCGCAAGACCACGGCCAGCGTCGGATCGAAAGCTAACACGAGGAGCTCTTTGTACAAGAGGATGATGGTCAGCAGCACCAGCGTGCCCAGCCCAAAAATTGTCCACAAATCGCTGGTCGAGACGCCCAAAACATCACCAAAAAGGATGTGGGCCAGATCAACGGCATAGCTGCGCACCGTGCTCAACATGGCTACGCCCAGTGCAAAGCTACCGGCAAAGATAATGCCAATCGCCGTATCCTCGCGTACTTCGCCGCGTTGGCTCAAAGCGCCGATCCCGATCGCCGTCAACACGCCGACGATCAACGCACCCACGGCTAACGGCCACCCCATTAAATAGGCTAATACCACACCTGGCAAAATTGCATGCGACAGTGCATCGCCAAAAAAGGCCATGCCCTGCAAAATCACATAAGTGCCGAGGGTAGAGCAAATGACGCCCACCATCAATGACGCCAGTAAGCCACGCCACATAAAACCGTA
>JBBRVA010000546.1:0-5830 GCA_038247295.1 Caldilineales bacterium
GGGAAACAAGGAGACAAAGAGACATGTGATATTTCCCTGTCTCCTTGTTTCCCTGTCTCCCTATCTCCTTGGCGTTAGGTTTTAAGATTAGGTGGAAATTATGCCAAATTTTTCTAATCGTGCCATAATATGAGTACTTTGGCATGGAGGGTAAAGTATGGCAGAAACTTCTGACACGGTTGTTATACAAATCGGTCCGCAAGGCCGGATGGTAATTCCCGCCAGCTTGCGTCGCGCGTGGAAGATCAAGAGCGGCGACATTTTTCTGGCACGCATCGAAAATGATCGGCTGGTGCTGGAAAGACCGGCCCACATTGTGCAGCGGATCAAAGGCCGCTTTGCTGCCCTCCAAAACCAGCCCAGCCTGGCCGACGAATTAATGGTCGAACGACGCAACGCGGCCGGCCAGGAGGATGTCATCCAAGCGGATGGGGACGTCATCCAAAAGGATGTGTCATAAGCTATGGACATAAAAACTCTCTTTGACAACGCCGCCCAAATCTACGACCAGACGCGACGGCAATATATCCCGTGTTTTGATGATTTTTATGGCACGGCGCTTGAGCTCATCCCCTATCCGCGTAATGCGGCGGTAGAAATTCTCGATCTGGGCGCCGGCACAGGACTGCTCGCTGCGCTGGTAGCCGAATCTTTCCCCTATGCGCAGATCACGCTGCTGGATATCTCGGGTGAGATGCTGGCCTAGGCCAAAGAACGCTTTGCCAGCCAAACTCAGCGCATTCTTTACCAACCGTTGGACTATATTCACGCGCCGATTCCCGGTCGCTACGACGTGATTGTCTCCGCGCTATCGCTTCACCATACCGAACCGGCCAACTTGCGCATCACCTTCGACAAAATTTACACCGCCTTGCGTTCAGGTGGCTTTTTCATTAACGCCGATCAGGTGTTGGGGCCAACGCCGGCGATCGAGGAGCATTATCATCAGACCTGGCTGCGCCAGATTCGTGAGCGTGGCTGCACGGAGGAAGAGATCAATTTGGCCTTGGAACGCATGAAAGCCGACCGAACATCGACGCTCGAAGCACAATTGCACTGGCTTAAAACGACAGGGTTTGAAGAGGTCAATTGTTGGTACAAACATTACCGTTTTGCTGTCTATTCTGGACGCAAAAAGGGAAAAATATCGGACGCAGATAAACGCGGATGAACGCGGATCAGAATTAAATTCGCGTTCATCCGCGTCCAATTTGATCGAGGAGGAGAACATGAAGAAAGTACGCATTGGCTTTATCGGTGCCGGCTGGTGGGCCACCACCAACCATATTCCCCTGTTGGCGCAGCACCCAGATGTAGAGTTGGTGGGTGTCTGCCGCTTGGGGAACGATATGTTGCAGACGATCAAGGAGAAATTCGGTTTTCCTTTTGCCACCGAAGATTATCGTGAATTACTGCAACAAGGGCTGGATGGCGTGGTCGTCACGTCGCCCCATCATGTCCATTATGAGCACGCCCGCGCTGCGCTAGAAGCCGGCTGCCACGTGATGGTGGAAAAGCCAATGACCTTGCAACCCCAGCAGGCATGGGATTTGGTTAATCTGGCCAAAGAACGTAATCTGCACATCATCGTACCCTATGGCTGGCACTACAAACCCTTTGTGCAACAGGCCAAACGGCTGATGGAAGCGGGCGTGATTGGCAAGATTGAATATGTACTTTGTCACATGGCCTCGCCGACCAAGAATCTTTTTGGCGGCGGCGGCGCGCCGCCTTCGCAGTGGGAGCCGACGATTGCGGCGCCCGATCCCGCGACCTGGCAAGCGCCCGAACAGGGCGGTGGTTATGCCCACGGCCAGGTGACGCACTCGTCTGGCCTCATGTTTTGGCTCACCGGATTACGCGCCAAAGAAGTAACTGCGCGCATGAGTTCGCCCAACGCCAATGTCGATATGTACAACGCCGCCACCGTCATCTTTGGAAATGGCGCACTGGGCACCATCTCCGGTGCCGCTACTTTGCCCGACGGGGTTAAGTTTCAGGTTGACATTCGCATCTTCGGTGACGAAGGTGTGCTGCTGCTCGATGTCGAGCGTGAACGCGTCGAAGTGCGCCGCCACGATAACCAACACCAGACCTTCGAGATTCCCGAAAATGCCGGTGCCTATGATTGTGACGTGCCACCCGCGCGTTTCATCGAACTGATTCAGGGCCACGGTGCCAACGATTCGCCCGGCGAAGTCGCGGCGCGTTCGGTCGAACTGATCGCAGCGATGTTTCGATCCGCCCAGCAAGGTGGGCAACCGGTGCAAGTCTAGCAAACACAGAAGTCAGGCAGCAAGCAATGAGTGTTTCTCCCGGTAAGATTGACGAATCAGAAAAGAAATTTTTACCCAAAGAAAAACGTATCGCTGAGTTGTTGGCAGTAGAAGGCAAACATGTCAAAGCGAAAAAAGAGCGAGAAAATCAGCGCACAGGTGATGCTGAGGTGGATGGCGTGCTTACCGAGTTTAAGACACTAAAACCAGGGCATGGCAAGAATTCTGCTGTTAGGAATACGATCAACAATTCAATTCGACAGGGAGGACAGGCAAGGCATATAATCATTGATGCTAGAGGTTCTGGTTTGACAGAAATAGAAGCGTATAGGGGATTAGCGCGGGCAAAAAAGATTACACGTGGCCTGGTAGATGCTGTTCGGATTATGGGCGATGGGTTTGATCTTTTGGCGTCAGATTTCCAGTAGGAGGTTGTTAGAATGTCACAAAGTATGGATATTTTTGTGGATGCGGACGAGCCAATCACGACCTTTGTCCTCGAGTTAGAGTCGCTACTCGATGTTAAATTCCAACTTCGCACCAGAGAAGGCGAAATCTGGTACGAATATGATAGCTCTAAACTTGTCCTTACTGTAGGCGAACATGAATTTGAGAATGACGGCGGCCTGAACTTTGAGGACTACCGGTATAATATTGCCCTTTGGCCGATCAATTACAAAACCGAAGCTGAATGGCACAAAACGCGCAATGATGCAGCATACCGAATCTTCCAACAGCTAAAAGCAGTGCAGAAGTATCATCTCTTGCTAGTCGACGATGTTCAGGTGAGGCTAGCCGAATTTTCGCCCCAGCCAGCGGTTCCAGTGACAACGCCAACCTAATTAGGGAAACAGATATGGCCCAAAGCATCAATATTTTACTTGACACCGAGCAACGACTGCCTGATCTTGCCCAGACACTCAACAAGTTGCTAGATATTGATTTACAACCGGCGCTGGCCGCCGAGAAAACCTACTACGCCTTTCGAGCTATGACGCTTACGCTCGACCTGGTTGAATTGGCCCCCGCGAATGGCGGGCGCGAGGATGGGGGAAATTATCGTTATCGCATCTCGATCAACGGCATCTTTGGCAGCGAGGAACAGCGCAAAAAATGGACTGAGGATTGGTCATTTAGCATTCTACAAACGCTCAAAGCGCAGAATTATCGGCTGAAACGGGTGGAGAATCTGGGTGTAGCGTAATTACAAAAGAACGGTTATCCACAGCACCAAAACTTTTGGCGCTTAGATTTGAAGTACCCGCTCAAGTGTGGTACGCCAAATCTCCGCTATACCAATGGCGAAGTTTGATTAGCCAAAATTCACTGGGTAGAGGCGCATGGGATCGGTCAACGCGACCATAAGTCTGTCCGCGATTTGGAGCGAATCGAATGAGCTACGTGAAATGCATCAACAATCAACCCTATATGCAGCTACCAGGTCAACCACCGCAGACAGAACCGTTGCTCGATCTGATGATGGGCAACGTCTACAAAGTTATACCTGATCCAGCGGCGGAGCGGCACGGCATGATCCGTGTAATTGATGAGAGCTATGGCGAGCCCGGCAGTGAAAGCGGCTATCTTTATCCTGCCGAATATTTTGAGCCATTCCTTCCCAACGGGCAAAGCGCATCAAACTCCTCGGTCACCATCCACCTAGATGAATACATGAAAGGTGTGCTGCATGCCGAAGCCGTCGCGGCCGACAAGCCAATCTCAGCCTTGCTTCGCATGTGGATCGAAGAACGGTTGGATTTGCCTGCACCGGCCTAAGCTAATTGATGACGCCAGTGCCATCTTACAGTTTGTTCACGACAACGCACCATGACAACATTGACAAAATTACCTGTCTACGAAGCGGAGATCGAGCAATTCTGCCATAGAGTTCAGGCAGCATTTCAGCCAGACTGTGTTATTTTGCATGGGTCAGTGGCACGTGGCATGTACACACCCATTAGCGACATTGATATGATCGTGATCAGCGATCAACTTCCTCAAAATTTCCTCGAACGCTTATATCAACTGAATCACCTGCGCAACGGTGATGCACCCATTGAAGTAATCGGCTACACACGGGCCGAGTGGGAAAAGATGATCGAAAAACTCCACCTCACCACTTTGGAAGCCCTGCACTGGGGTGTACCACTCCTAGGCGAAACATTATTTGCTCAGTGGAAACAAAAACTAGACGGATGGAAGGCGATTGGCTTGCAGCGTGGCGCAACAAGCTGGTCAGTGCCACGCCAACTGCAGCAATGATCGAGCCATCCTCGTGCCGCGGCCGGCGGGGAAGCGCATTACGCTAACGGTATCTTTAAACATTGCAGGTAAACTATCCAGAGAAACGATTTACGTTGGAAATTCTTATACACTTCACAACAGTTCATCAACAAGCAAGATGTGTAGGTCGAGACAGCGGCATCAATGGTAACGAGGGTAAAATGGGGACTAGTGGTGAATAGGGTGCGATATTGCGCCAGGAGTTGCGTGTTGCCCTGCTGGATTGGCCAACTTAAGATTTCCGTCAACGTAAGCGCAGAGGTGATTGCTTCGATATTACCAGCAGCAATCTGGTGGAAGATAGCGGAGACGACTCTATCATAGGTTGGATGCGATTGCACAAAATAAATGAGTGGCGATGTATCAATGCCCAACTTTGTTACATCTTTCAGTGCCTCCTCGACCGTCATCAGTCTTACTGCTCCCATTCACTGCGTAGTTGATGAACATAAGCTTGGGCATCAACCCCACGCCAGATTTCAGCGCCAAGGCCATGTAGATTCATAATGCTGACGGAAGTGTCAGCAGTTCTGGTTGAAGGTTCTTCAGGCAATGTCTGCATGAGCCGTTGGGTAATGGTGTTAATCAACGCCAATTGCTGCTGCGGTGATAGAGGCTGAATCCACTTTTGGTAAATATGTTCTAGTGCGCTCATAGATTTGCTCCTTTGTTAGTTAGGAATGAGGATTAAATAACAAGAAAGTTCTCTGAGAAAACTCCTCTCAAGTTTCGGGTTTAATATAATCCTCACGCCTAAGCTGTTCATTATTTGAAAGTATAACAAGGAACATTTGTTTTAACAAGCTAACACAAATCAATTAGTGCATCCCAAATCGATTGCACCCCACAAATTTTCATCACCTCTCCCCAATCTCTTCATACTTTCTTCACAGGTTCGCCGCATACTAGACATGTAAGCAGCGCACGGGAAACCGCAGCGCTGGCAGATAAAATGTTAGCTCATCTATGAAAAGTGTGAAAACCGGTGTTTTGCAACAGGCAAAATAATGCGTTTTCACACTTTCGGCTGATGAGCGAAAATGTTTAGGGCCGCGAACAGCGCCCCCATCTACAGAGGAGAGAAAAATGTTTGAAAAATTAGAGAGTATGGATAAGCGCACATTGGTGCGCCTGGCGATCGCCATTGTCTTGGGTCTGCTGGTCTTTGGCGCCATCGCCAGCGGTATTCGCCAAGCGGGCTGGAATGAGGGTTTTATGATCGGCCAATTGGCGAGTAGTGGTGCTGACGGTGCGCCAGCGATCGCACCCCA
>JBBRVA010000547.1:0-5823 GCA_038247295.1 Caldilineales bacterium
GCCGACATGTGAAAATCTGGCGTGGGTGTACGAAATTCTTCACGCGTGGCCGTTTCGCCACCGGCCAACAGTCGATGACCGCGTGCCGGCCGGATATAGCCATGATACGGGTTGGCATTGATCGCGGGGATCCGGATTGCGGCCTGCGTATCACTTGACAAAGGGGTGGAAACATAGCGTTGGTGGACAAAGGCTTTGAACGGCGGCGGCCAGCCAAGTTGCGTCAACAGTTGGTGCGTCCAGGTGTGGACCGTGCAGATCACAGCGTCGCCTTCGATCGCGCCGTCCTGGGTATTGACGCCCACAATGCGTCCATTGCGCTGTACAAAACCCGTCACTTGCTGCCCTTCGCGGATCTCCACACCTAGCTCGCGACAGCGTTGGGCCAGCGCTGGAATATACTCTTCTGGTTCGCTGTAGCCGCCCAGCGGATCAAAGAGACCGATGTCAGTTTCCGCCGGTGTCAGCTCGGGCCAACGGTGGTGCATTTCCGCTGCGGTCAAGATTTCGTAGGGTGCGCCGAGTCGATCATAGACCTGCAAGATGCGCGCGCGTTAGGGCCAGCACGACGGGTCAAAAAGAATCAAACAACCGACATCGGCAAAGCGGTAGCCGGGCAGATCGGCGGACAATTCGCGATAGAGGGCCAGGCTGAGCTTGCGCGCCAACACGCCAGTTTCGCTCCACAACAGACCGGTAATGATGCCGCCGGCGCGACTGCTAGAGCCATCGCCCACTGGCCCTTTCTCCAGTAAAATGACCTTGCCAAACTTTTTGCGCGCCAGTTGATAGGCCGTGCTCAACCCAATTACCCCGCCGCCGATAATGATCGCCGTTGCTGAAGACATAGTATTTTTCCTTGGCTTTGTTCCGTTGATAATCAGTAGACAAATGAATCGGGTGGGTTACATTTGCGTTGAGGAGGCAGCGTTCGTTCGACTGGTCCTCGACAGGCTCGGACACCGCGGTCGGTGAGCTTGCCAAACCGCACGCCAAACCGCACGCCAAACCGCACGCCAAACCGCACGCCAAACCGCACGCCGAAGTCTCTACCGCTGCTCTGGTCGCATTAGAGAATGCTCCCTCCTCGTTCAACTGCGATGAAACACACCCCAATCAATTACCCTCCACCCGCCACAAACCAACGGATCGCGTACTGACGCTGGCTGCGCTGAAACGCTAGGGTGTAGGGGTCGCATAACATCTGGGCCACCTGCCCGTCCGTGCGCGCCATCAGCCAGCCGAAATCCCAGCCTTGGCTGCCGTAGCGCAGCGGAATCGCCGGGCGGATGCGGACGAGTGGGTGCGTGCCGGTCATAAAAAGTTGGCGCTCGGTGTAGTAGTAACACGAGCCGGCATGGACAAAGACTTCATGATCAGGTGTGGCCTCACCGGCCGGCGTCAGATCGGCGCACAGGCCGCGGATGCCCAGCTTGACCGGTAGGCCCTGCCCAAAAGCGTCGGCCAGATCCGTCACCGACCCGGCGAGCACGCTGCCGTCAGCGGCATGGGCAAGCACTTCTTGCCAGCGGTCGTTGACCAGAAAGCGATAGCTGTCAAAATCATAGATAAAATTGCTGCTCGGCGCGTTCGTGCCCGCGTCCCAACTGTCCTGTTGGTGATAACGCGGCATCGCACTGTGATCATCCAGCGGCGCCGGACCAAACGTGCCGCTGGACGGCGCACCGTCCAGATAAGGCCGCGCAATCGCTTGGCTGCCATCTTGGTTATACAGGAAAAACGACATCGACGGCCGCGGCCCGAAGCCCTCCGGCAGCTCGACCGGCTGGCGCAAGGTCATGATCCCGGCTGACCAGCGGTCTTCCAGCAGGTACGTGACGCGAAACTCGGCCACCTCTTGCACCAACTCAGCGCGATCAGAAGCCGGATCAATGTGCTCGTTGTGGCGAAATTCGGTGGCAATGCGCAGATCCGCACCGCGCCGGATCGCGTCGGCGAGGGCGGCAAAGCTACCGCTGCGGATCGAGCGATCGGCGTTGAGGGTCAGCGGGTTGGTCACTTGATGAGGCATGGTATTTCCCTGTTGTGGTGGCTTGTTGTGGGTTCGATAGCGGCAGTAACGCATGTGCAGGACAGGATGACAAGATGCTATAGGGAACCCCTGTGTCATCTTGTCATCCCTTCATCCTGTCATCACTTCACTCCCGTTCCCAGCGACTCGGATTCATCCCCGGCGCGACATTGGCCATGTTGGCCGGTTTGTTGCCCCCGCCAAATTCCCACTGGCGCGTGTTGCGGTCGATGAAGAACGGTCGCACGGCGTCTGGCAGGGTGGCCAGATCCTCGGGATTCCAAGCTTCGACCTGTTGGACGATTGGTCCCGCCCACGCCGGGCGATAGGCGATGGCCAGCATTGCGCGTGGATTGGTGCCCACATTCGGGAAATTACCGTGGAAGACCTTGTGGTTGATCAGCACGGCTGACCCGGCCTTGGCCGTGACCATCACCTCTTCGGGGTGAGCGGCATAGCGTTTGTAGGGATTGGCGTCGGCATGAAACGAGAGATGCGAACGCGGGACAACGCGGAAGGGCGAGATCTCCGGCGTCAAGTCATCCAGGTAATAAAGCACGCGCACCAAGAACGGGCAACTGCCCTCATAGCCGAAAATCTGCGAGCCATACGGCTGGCCGTCGGTGTGCAGGCTAATGCCGGGGTGGCCGGGTTCCGAGCGTGCATAGGCATAGGACATAAAGACAATCTCGTCGCCAAAGAGTTGGCGCAGAAAGGCAATCGTGGGTGAATGGGCGATCAGATCGGTAATCGCGCCGCCGACGAACTGCAGATTGGGGCGCCCCTGCTGTTTCACACTGTAATCGACGCCAATTGTCTCCAACTTCTGTGTCTCCTGCTTCAATTGGGCAATGTGGGCTGGCGTCAGCAGATCCGGTAGGACTAGATAGCCTTCCACCTCCAGTTGATAAATACGTTCGCCCAACGAGAGCTTTGACCAATCGCGGTCATCGAGACGGATGGTGTTTGTTGCGGTGTTCATGGTTTCCTCCAATTTTCGTAAGATTAGGTGATTGGTAATTGGTAAGTAGTAATTGGTAAGTTGAGCTCGTCACATACCAATTACCAATTCATGTTACGCAGTCTCTCCTGGGAACGCCGCCATCCTGCCGGCTGCCGGCAGGATGGCGGCGTTCCCAGGTGCGTAACGTGAATTGGTAATTACCAATCACCCAATTACCACTTACCTACTTTACCTGGCGCCGAAATGGCTCTTTCTTAACGTCCGCCACCAGCAGTGCATCCAGGTTTTCTTGATCGATGCCCGTTTTGATGATCTGGAAGGCTGCCCTGGCCGCGGCCGCAGTGTGGGCAATGTCTTCGTCGGTGTGGGCGAGGGTGGCCTTGAAGGACATATAGGTGTGCACCCCACGCCGCGCCATTTCTTGGACAAAGAGGGTGGAGACCTTGCGCGCCTCTACACCAGCGGGCAGATCGAGCGCGATATAGGGATTGGCAAAAAGACCAGCACACTTGCCGGGCAGACCGGCTTCGGCGAGCGCCCCGTTGAGCGCGCTGCGCAGTTTCTCGCCAATCTCCTGCAGGCGGCGTTCGGACTGGCGACGCTTGAGCTCGCGGATCGTGGTCAGCGACGCCACCAGACCAATATTGTCGCTCCAATAGGAACTGGAGATAAACATACGTCCCGCCGGTTCCATCACGGCGCGTGATCCGACCACGGCCCCCATCGGGTAGCCGTTGGACATCGCCTTGGCCACCACCGTCATATCGGGCGTGACGCCGACGACGGTTTGGATGCCGCCAATCGACTGGCGCCAACCGCAAGAGACTTCGTCGAAGATCAGAATTACATCATGCTGCTGCGCCAACGCTTTGACGCCTTCCAAGTAGCCGGGCGGCGGCAATTCGCTGCGCGCCGGCTCCATCATGATCGCCGCCACGTCGCCCGCATGTTCGGTGAGCAGCGCGTCGAGCATGGCCAGGTCGCCATAACGAAAGGGCACGATCGTCCCGGCCAGCGCCTTGGGTACACCCGTCGGCTCGATGCCGGCAAAGGGATATTCGCCACTTTCGGGGTCAACGCCATAGTTGGCGGCTTGATACCAATCATGCCAGCCGTGGTAGCCGCAGATCAGAATCTTGTCGCGCCCGGTTGTGCCGCGCGCAATGCGCGCAGCCACGGCGCAGGCTTCGCCGCCGCCTTTGGTATAGCGCACCATCTCGGCGCTGGGCAGGGTCTGGCATAATTCTTCGGCCAGTTCAATTTCCAGCGGGCTGTTCAAGGTGTAGAGACTGCCGCGGTCGATTTGCTCCTTGACCGCGCCATCGACCACTTCATCGGCATGGCCGAGAATGATCGCACCGACAGCGTTGACCCAGTCGATATACTCGTTTTCATCGACATCGATAAAGTGGGAACCCTTGGCGCGCTGTGCATAAACCGGGCTGACGCCATTGGCAAATTGGTCGGCGCGCCGGCTGATCAGTTGCGTCCAACCGGGGATCAACTCGCCAGCGCGTTTGTAGAGTTCTTGCGAACGGGAAACATCGGGATAGTTAGACATAAATCACCTTTTCGTTTACAGTCCTGCCTTGAATTTATTCGTCGCTACCACATTCCGGGCAGCTTTATTCGCCAACTCAGTGGGTTCTACCAAGCTGCCCGGCAGGGTTCCTTAGTAGACCGACCATTTAATTTTTAGCGCCCAGCCAGCATTAGAGAATGCTGGCCTCCGCGCTTTCCAAGCAATGAATTCCCAGCGAGCCAAAATTGTTTCAACAGTTGCCATCGTCTGATTCCGACCCTATCATTATTAGAATGGTGGCCTCCGCGTTTTTCAAGCATGAGAGAATGCTGGCCTCTGCGTTTTCCAAGCAATATGGGGGCGCACGACTAGGGTTTTAAAATTGGCCCTTTGCAGACGACTTGACAGCAAATCCAGGTTTAATATATGCTGGTGAGCAGACCCTCTGCTTGTTCGCTGAACTTTCGTAGCAGAGAATGGTAAGGACGACGCAATTTAATGCCATGCAATCGTTGAATATTTCCCAAAATAAGTGTACCAACTATTTACCTTGCAAGGAAGCTAAATCCCATGACCGAACTGAACCAGCGCCGGACGGTTGTCTTTGTCTCGCTGACCGGCGACCAACAGATCAAACTCTACGATTTGGATCCGTCGTCGGGGGCGTTACAGTTGCGCGCCACCAGCAACGCGCATGGCCCTTCTGGCGCACTCTGCCTCCACCCCAATGGTCGCGTGCTCTACAACGCGCATGTGCTGACGACGACCTTGGCCAGCTTTCACCTTGATGTAACCACGGGCGAACTCACACTGATCAACAAGGTCGACACCGGCATTGCGATTCCAGCCCATCTGATCACCGACCGCAACGGGCGCTTTCTGCTCACCGCCTACTATGGTGGCGGTGGCATCACGGTCCATCAACTTGGCGCCGATGGTGCGATCGGCGAGCTGGTCCAGTACATCAACAGCGGCGAAAAAGCCCACGCCGTGCTCGCCGCAGTCGATGATCGCTTTGTCTTTGTGCCCCATGTCTGCCCGACCAACAAAACCAGCCAATTCCGTTTTGACGCCACGACTGGCCAACTTACGCCTAATGACCCGGCTGAACTGCTGCCGCCCGATGCCAACACCGGTCCCCGCCATATCTGCTTGGGGCCTGGCGGGGATGTAGCCTATATTGTCAACGAACAGGGCAACACAATCACTGCCCACCACTTTGACACCACACGCGGCACACTCGAAATCTTCCAGAATATCTCGACGCTGCCGGCCGACTATACGGAAGGCGGCTATACGGCGCAC
>JBBRVA010000548.1:0-5811 GCA_038247295.1 Caldilineales bacterium
AGGAAAATGCAATCACGCCGCCCGACCCGGTGGACCCTAACCCAGCAATGGCCGTCGCGCGACGGTTGGTGGAAACGGTAATCAGCGCTGATGGTGTTGTCCTGAATCAGTGGGTGATTGGTGAAACATTGGCGGCAGTAACCCAGGAGTTGATCCACACGACCGCACAGGAAGAAGGGGCGAAAGGATTGCTCCAAGCGGCATTCACATCGAGTCAGACCTATCACGAAGCATGGCTGGCGAAGGCAAAAGGTAAGAAGTAGGGAGGATCGATGCACATTACAATCTGCCAGATCACGCTGCACGAAAACCTTTTCTATGCCACGCGTGAAATTGGGCGGCTCTATGAAACCGGGCGCTATTTGCATAACTACGGGTTGACCTATGCCTTGGAATTCGCCGTTGCGCCCTATTTCAATACAACTGCGCTCCCACGCTATGCAGAAGATTTGGGCGCGCTTAACCAGCAGGAAGTTTATGTCACGCCAGCGCAACCGATTGCCGTGGCATTTGAACTCAACACCTTCAAATATGCAGACAATCGCTATCGGGTAAAAATGGAGCTTAGCAGTCGCAATACGCCGAGCTTTGGTCGTGCCAAAGAATTAGCTACGGGCAGCACATTTCAGTTTGTCATCCTGTGTAATAAACCTATTCGGAAGATGCCGACCTGGATTCGCCTGGGCAAATGGATGAGTAAAGCAGCGGTGGAAATAACCCACGAGGAAACAATCGATAAAGTAAACACCGGCGAATTCACCAGCGCCTTTCCGCTCAACCCACTCGACTTACCACCGGAAACTCGTCTGCTTACCTACGATCTCATCTCCATGCCGCCCGTCAGCCTGCTCGACAACGTGCAATTGACTGGGGCGTATTACCGGTTGTCCGACCAACGCAAAAGCTGCATCCCGGCGGGGTTGGCGTATCGGTTTCCTGGTGGTGGATAAAGGAGGTTCAATTGGATTCAGTCGCGCAGAGGAAAGCACCGCGCTTATCGAAACGAAGGGTTGACGAGGCCACGACAAAACAGGCATTAATTTGCGTTTGTAATTGCTGGAAATATTCTTCAATTCGCAAATTGAATGCTTTTCAATGCGTCAATCTTTTCTTGGATCCGTTGTACCATCCGGTATTCGCCCAGCCATTCAATCGTTTCGAGCGTCTCTTGGATGCCATTGTCGGCCTGTTTTTTGATGAACTCGTCAGTCGCCATCGCATACTGTTCTTCAAACTGATGGAGTCGATGTTGCGTCTGACGCAACCCTGCTTCAAGCAGACGCACTTCATTGTGCAGGGCAGCTTCAACCAATGGCTTGATGGACGTTACGCTTGGTGAAATTAGGGTAAGCTCTGTCATTTCAACACCTCTTATCTGACGCAACAAAAACAAAATTGAGTGGAATTGTATCATGAGGCAGGGGAAATCGTATGTCGTGGCGGTTTGGAAGGTGCATCCTAAAAAACGGGCAGAGTTTCCCTCCGGGCACGCCCAGAGCAGAAGGGCCGCTCATTTGCAATGCCCGCGTTTGTAAAGACCGGGGAAGGCGCGGCGGTGCGAATTCCCCGGTAGATGGGGCGCGTTAAGCAGCGACAAGTTCTGGCAAGGCTGCGGGCACAACAGGCGCGGAGACCAACACATCCAGATACCACCACCACTGTTCAGGTGGGGCATTGTCTTGCTCTCGCCATCGTTTGAGATCGACAATTTGTTGCAGGGCTGTAGTGAACAGTTGGGCGTCCTGTAAAAGCGTATGATCAGCTTTGGCTAGACGTTCTTTCTGTTCAGAGGAATATTCGTGCTCGATCTTTGCAATCTCGCTGCGGTTATAGAACATCTCAATATGTTCCATACCGCTTACGTCGGGAAACTGTACATCAACTTCATAAGCATGTAACCGCTCTTCAGAGCTCATCATGACATCACCGCCTTCAATGAATCAACAAACACAATATGTTCTTTGCGCAGGTAAAGGTCTGGCCTTTCAACAATATAGGCGCTTTCAAGAACACCGTTCAGGCTAAACATGACCAGCCAGCAGCTTTGGTGGACAACATCTACAATAGCAACATAGGGTATATTGTCATACCAGAAAATGTAAACATCAGCATGATCGCCATGCAGAACCGTTTCAAGGATCTGTTGATAATCAGCGATTGTCGCCATATCGGTCAAATGACCACGCAGGATACGCTTAGCGAGATGGCGACTGGCACTGTTCGGCTTCCAGACTAATTTTGTTTGTATACTACGAATCGCAGCAACGACTTGATCTTGGCTGATAGAATTAGGTTTACTCATAGGGACTAAAATTATGGCTCTCACGAAATTCATCGGGCTGACAGACAAGATCGTTAAAATAATCTCGATATCCTTGCAGATTTCGGGGATATTTTGTCTCTATCTCAGAAATTCGATTGTATAAAATTATACTATAGTGGAAGGTAAAATCACAATGACCCAATCACTCCACGCCCTCGTCATCAAACTCAGCGCCCACGCGGCGGGCATCCTGCCCGGCACGGTGGGTGAACTGGCGCACGCCGCCTTCTATGGTGCGGTGCAGGCGGTCGATCCTGTGCTTTCGGTGCAGATGCACGACGCCCAAGAGCGCAGCGCTTTCAGCCTTTCGCCGCTCTACGGCTATTGGCAAAGCCCGACGGACCAGCGCATCCATGTCAGCCAGGACCAGGAAGGCTGGCTGCGGCTTGGGCTGCTGGATGACCGGCTCTTTGCCGTCTTTATGCAGCATCTTTTGAGCAACAGCCGCCCCACCCTGCGCCTGGGGCCGGTGGCGTTTGCCATTCACGAAGTCTTTGGCGCACCCGGCTGTCACCCGTGGGTGGGTTACACCACGCTGGACGAGTTGCGGGCGTTGACGGCCACGCCCACGCAGTGGACCCTGGAGTTTGCCAGCCCCACCGCCATCCGCTGGGGCGAGGCGGACAACAAAAGCCGGCGCGTGGAACTCTTCCCACAGCCGCGCATGGCTATTGCCGGGCTGCGCACACGCTGGGACCGCTTGACTGGCGACACATGGGGCCGCGCCTTTGAAGAGTGGGTGGAGCGCAACGTGGTTGTCAGCCGCATTTGGCAGTGGCAGACGCAAGCCTTTGGCTTCCAAAAGCAGAGTTATGTCGGCGGCCTGGGCCGGCTGGACTATCGCCTGCTCGACGCCAGCCACGCGGCCAACGCGGCACACTTTAACCGCTTGCTGCATTTGGCTTTCTATGCTGGAATAGGCTACAAAACCACGCACGGCTTGGGCCAGGTGCGGCTGCTCCAGCCATCCAACGACAATGAAAGGAATCAGAAAAATGACTGAACCGCTGATTATCACCCTCAAAACCCTCACCCCGTTGTGGACCGGCGGTGCCGATGGCCGCAGCGACCGCCTCCACACGACGGGCATCATCGGCAGCCTGCGCTGGTGGTACGAGGCAATTGTGCGCGGATTGGGGGGACGGGCGTGTGATCCGACAAGTGATGAACGTTGTCCTGGTGCAGATGGGCAACGTTGTACGGTATGCGAACTATTTGGCTGTACAGGATGGGCACGCAAGTTTCGATTTAGGGTTTTGGATGAGAATGAACAAGTCATCCAAACAGCCATCGGCAAAAATGTCACGGTGGTTATGCAATTTGTTCAAGCTCGTCCAATCTGCGACGCGGAAAAGTGGCTATTGGCACAATCTGTATATATGATGGCGACGCATGGCTCAATGGGTGGAAAAACAACGCTTAAACCCCAGAGTAAGTCGGGAGTCGGTGATGACTTTGGCTTGGTCAGTTTGCAAGAGCAATTCTCGCTTTCGACAAACCGAGAAACAGTGGTTCAATATCTGTCCGATACGCGTTGGTGTAATCCCCAAATTCTATTACCGGATTTACGTTGGTTCTTTTTTGTAAGAGGGAATTTCCTATATCGTCGGCAGATCAATTCACTGATCGGTCTGTCCGAAGATGGCAAATCAGAAACCGGCAATGTCGCTTACCAAAAATTTCTGCGCGGACAACGCGGGGATGGACATGATAAGCCTGCAATTAGCAAGAAAATTTTTTCGTTCCGTGCCGATGGCGGACGGGTTTGGGGCTATGCACACGATCAAGCCATGCGCGACGAAATTATTATCCAATTGCACAAGGAATTGGGGGAAGGCCATTATATGACCAAAACAGGCGAGGAGGTTCTCAATGGGCTATGATCTATATGCAGAACTGCATGGTGAATCAAAAGAGGATGTTAACGCGCTCGTGAAGGGTGAATGGCGTAATTTCAAGATTCAAGATATCGCGACGCGTATTCAGTTACTCACAGGGGTTGCTGCAACGGGAACGAAGGATTATGCGGTTAGCGGCGATCGTAAACAAGGAGGCGGTTACAAAAGTCTAGTTCATCGAGAAAGAGCTAGTGATACACCTTATGCCAAAGAATTGATTCAGGTTGAATGTAAACGACTGGCCGCGCTAGGTCTGTTGAAACCTGACCTTCCCAAGATGGCTCTGTTACCCTTTGGCAGTCTGTTCCTGCAATTTGATTTTACCCTTGCTACGCCTTATATCAGCAAAGATGACGAATTATTCTATATGACAGAAAGCGTTAATCCTGTGCGCAAGGATAAGGTTTTTAAGATCCCCATGTGCGCAGCATCGAGTTGGAAAGGCGCACTACGTTGGACTGCAAACCAAATCCATTTGGTAAACCAGGCGCAGCAACTGCGCGCAGCAGAATTTGCCCAAAGGCGATTTTCGCTTGCCCGGCTTTTTGGCGACGAGAAAGGGGAGGAAGGGAACAAACCCGACGATCTTGCCAAATTTCTAAATGAACTCAAACCAGAAGCCACTCCGCTTTATCGCCAAATGTTACGTCATCATTTTTCGGTGGATGAAAAAGAAACCCTGCCACACCATCGGGGTCGTTTGCTTTGTTACCCTACCTTTTTCGACTTGATTGACATTGAGGTTATCAATCCACATTCACGCGAAACCAAAGCAGGCAAACAACCAATCTACTTTGAATCCGTCCCCGCCGGCGCGACGGGAACCTTCACTCTGCTCTATGTCCCCTTCGACCGCATTGGCGAGGACGCAGCGGAGACCCGCGCCGAGGTTGCCGAAGACCTAACGCTGATTGCCGAAGGTGTGCAGGCGATGCTGACGCTCTACGGCTTTGGGGCGAAGACGAGCAGTGGCTTTGGGCTGGCGGTGAATGCCGTCCGTGATGGGATAGTTGTTGTCGGCGGACTGCCCTACGAAGCGGAACCTTCTGTGCCAGATGCTGTGCCACCGGCTCCGGCCCAGCCCGATTTGCCCCGCTATCTGGCGGCGCCATTCAGGCTTGATCCTGATTTTGTCTCTGAGACTGGTGGTCTCAAAAGCGAAGCGGAATACCAACGACTGATTACCGGGCGCGGGCAAAGATATGCCAAAAAGGACAAGCAACTGTATGACAAAGCCAAAAGCTGGTGGGAACGGGAAGGACAGCAATTAGCCCAGCAGCCTGAACCGGAAGTAGAACTAGAACCAACGCCTGAAATACCGCCCTCATATCCGCTTGCCAGCGAAACCTTGGACACATTCAACGACCTGCCCGTTAAAACTCAAAAGCTGGCCAATGCCTTGCGCCAGGCCAAAGGAAGTGAGGCATGAGCCAATTAGACAAACTTGCCCAACATCGTGATGCGATCCTGCTGGCGGAAGCCGTCGGCTGGTTGCATGACTACCGCAAATCTTCTGAAAATCAACTACAAGCTCAGTCAGCTAATAAACCTAAAAATGCTCAGGGATTACCCCGTAATGAATTAGGCAAT
>JBBRVA010000549.1:0-5805 GCA_038247295.1 Caldilineales bacterium
ACTAACCACTGATCAGCAGAAATGCTACGACCAGCTTAACGAGATCTGTCCAACGTTGTTTGGCGCCTTGAGCATGGTCGCGATAGAGGAAGGATTGATCGAACGTCTAGGTGCATTTCCCTCCACGGCGCCCAGTGCTACGAGGGATGCTTTTGGGGCTTCTGTCAAGCCAGTTACCCCGGTAATGTTCATGCCACTATAAGGACCTTCTGCATATAAACTATTGACGCAGGCGCCACTCTCAACATCCCAAAAGCGGATCGTTTCATCGGTTGCGCCACTAACCAATAAGTTGCCACTAGGACTGAAGGACTCGGTAAATCCCTCTGCCAGCGCGTGCAGACAAATCTCGTATTGGGCGAGCGCGGCACCGCGTTGTCCGCTGCGCATCAGGAGCCGCATCAACTGTTGATGCGCACTCTCGCGCCAAGGTTCTAACCCAAGTAAGCGGCGGACCGCAATCAGGCCAAACCCTTTCTCGCCTTGTTGGATATAGTGGTTCGTCAAGCTCTGCCAGCCCTCTGCGGCCAACGTATGCATCTGTTGGCGCTGGAGCAATAGCCATTCTTCAAAGCCAGGCGCGTCGCGCACAAAAAAAATCTTCTAGAAATTCACCGCGATATAATTCCAATGCGCTGTGCAATGCGGCCGGTTTACTCGGCGTCCGCGCCTGCACCGTATGCTGGAACGTTTCTACATCCAGCTAACAACTGCCCTGACGATTGAAGCCAACGCTTTGATGGGTGATTAACACGTGTGATCCCAGCCGTTTGCGCAGATTGGGCAATACATCGCGTAAATTTTTCAGGGCTTGGGCGTCCAGAACCGCGTCCCACAAAAGCGAAGCAACGGCACTGCGATTGCGCACCTGACAATTGACCGCCAGGTAGAAAAGTAGCGCTTGGTCACGTAGGGCCAGTTGGCCGATGAGTGATTTCTCGTCCAAGGTAATTTGAGGCACGCCAAGCAGCGACATTTTCAATTTATACCCAAATATTTCTGTTAAGTTAACAATGTTTCTGATTAAGAAAAAGTAATCTTTGTGTGTAAAGTTGATTGTTACATACCAGATAAAAATTGGAGAAAAACGTAGCGGCCTGTTCGTAACAGACCGCTACGCGTGGACATAAGACAAAATTGGCTGACCACCATTTGGTTTATGTGGGTAAATCTACTGTTCCACAAACGTGAATATCTTGCATAATTTCGTTCAATGTCAGCTTGATTCAGCCCACCAAGGGGTCTACCCATCGCTATGCTCAGAATAATACCCAGTATAACATACCCAACCAAGTCATGCTTGGCGTGACGCCAGTTCCTAAATCAGCGGTGGCAGCCAGGGGTACCCGATTAGAGAATGCTCCCTGCAATTTACAGCTGATTTAGGAGCACTACATGCGGGTCGTTTGGTCAGTACATAGGTACTACGCACCGACAGGCAAGATTAAGCGTTTTGGTGGATGTAAAAAGCCCGCAGAAGTAGATAATAAGTCTGAGTCCAATGGTGCGAAAGCAGAATTGTTGAACAGACCAGCGCTTCCGGTCTGGTTGTTGGAGACCGCTGACTCACTTGTTACACAATAGCGCAAAGCAGAGCACTTGCCTTTGCCGGCCCCATCCTGTTCTGGAGGTATTGCATGTCCAAATCTAAATATTTTAAAACCAAACTCATTCAGCTCACCGCGGCGCTGGGCGTGGGCACGCCGACCATCATCCAGCCCACGCCGCCACTGGCGCAGGCGCGCGGCGGCTACAGCGCTTAAGCGGTGGAAGGTGGGAGGCGTTGTTCGATTTCTTGAATGAGGAAGGGCAGATTCGGCTGGGTAAAACTCAACCCGGGGGCAGGAATCCGATGATGTTTGATGTCGGGCGGAATGTGCTTGTGATGCGGGTGCGTCGAAGCCAGTTCCGGGATATGGGGATGCGCTTGCGAATCATACCAATACAAAATTCCCAGATCGTGCCAGCCTTCATAACTGTAGCGTTCGAGCGTTACCGCTCCATACTCAGCTGTCAGACGCTCACGCACAACCAGTTGGTAGCCGGCGGCAAAGGTAAGTGTACCAGCGACCGTTGCCTGCAAAGCGCCACGCCGTACAACCACCAGCGTGGAAACTTGAATTGACGGATAGCGCTGAGCGAGAGTGTAAATGAATTCTTCATATTCAGGCAGGGATAGGAAGGGATTCACGGCGCGCCGCCTTTTCAATCAAGGTGATCAAGGGAGTTTGTTGTTGGAGCGCATCGATGGCAGCCTGATATTGCACCTGGCGACGCTGCCAGATTTCATAGGCCGCGGCCCAGTCATTCCAATCGCCCAGCCAACTAATCGACGGCGGCTCTTCACCGGCGCTGTAGGCAGTATAAAACGTCTGGGTTCTGATGCCATACTTGCGCTCATACATCAACATGTCCTCTTCACAGGCATGAATATCTTGAATTATATCCGAGAGGGTCATCGCTATGTCCTTTCTAAGTCAACCAAAGCTACTAGAGTACGGCTCAACCATGACCAGTATAACACACCCGGCAACGCCATCACAACGCTCGTCCTGGCGCATGGGCAACGCAGGCAGTCAAGCAAAAACCAAATTCACGCAACACGTAGTTCATCATTACTATTCAGGAGTTTAACATGATCAATCATTTACATAAGCGTAAGACGAAACCACGCCTTCACTATCTGGTCACCTGGCTCGTGATCTTCGTTCAGATCACCACTGTGCTCGGCGTGGGCACGGTGGCGGCCATCCAGCCCACGCCGCAGATGGCGCAGGCTGCCGCCCAATCCGCGGGGCTGGGCGGCTGGCTGGCCGAGCGCGCCGCCGACCTGGTGCAATTTGCCCAGCCACTTTTCGGCGCACCAATGACTGCCCAGGCGGCCCTGCCCGCCCCTGGCGGCATTGATGCCAACCTGCGCCTGTGGGTCAAAGCCGACGCTGGCACTAGCACGACAGTCGATGGTGCCAACGTCACCACCTGGAATGACCAGAGTGGCAACGGCGCCAACATGGCCGTTACCGTGGCCGGGCGCGAACCGACCTACCAGGCAGCCGCAGCCGCGAGCAACTACAATCCATCCTTGCTTTTTGCCAACCCCAACGATGGCATGGAACTCGCCCCCTTTATGACCGGGGTGGAGGCGGGCGGCTCGGTCTTTGGCGCGGCTTCCAACAACTCACCCGGCACCGGCTTTGACAACCTGGTCGTCTTTGGTGTCGACAACCCCCATCTCGGCACGGCGACTGGCAGCGGCGCGCCCCTCGGCTATATGAATGGCTCCTCGCCCATTCGCGCCGACCACCCAGCGACGGTGATCCCTGGTCAGTTTCACCTCTGGAGCTGGGAATGGGACATGGCAAATGAGCCGTCCTCGATCACCAGCAACACTGGCATGAATGTGATCTTCAATGGCGAGACCTTTAGCGAACCTACAATGGAGGTGCGCGAAAGCTCCTTTGCCAACGGCGCACCGGCTGCCAGTCAGTTCCAGATCGGCTCCTACGAAGCGGTTGAGGTGTGGGACGGCAACATCAGCGAAGTCATCGTCTATGATCGCGACCTGACCGCGACCGAGAGCCAACAGGTCGGCTCCTACCTGTCGATCAAATATGGCACCACGCTGGATACCAACCCGGCCAGTGCCACGGTCAACTATGATTACTTGGCCTCCGACGGCACGACTATCCTCTGGCCCGGCACCAGCGACGCCGCCTACCAGCCCTATCACAACAACGTGGCTGGCATCGGGCGCGACGACAACTCCGCCCTCAACCAGAAGCAATCCAAGAGCGTCAATCTCAATGGCCTGGTGACGATGGGGCTGGGCACGATTGCCGCCACCAACGCCGCCAACGCCAACACCTTCGGCGCCGACAAGAGCTTTGCGGTCTTTGGCGACAACGCTGGCGCGCTGACCTGGAGTGGTGACGGACCAGGCCCCGACATAAGCCTGGCGCGTATTTGGAAGGTCCAGGAGGCCGGCACGGTCGGCACGGTGCAGATCCGTGTGCCCAGCAGCACCTCGGCCACCACGCCGAAACTGCCAGTCGCTCCGGGATCCATCATTATGCTGGTGGATGCCGATGGCGACTTCAGCAGCGGGGCCACTGAGGTGGCAATGACGCTGAATGGCACAAATTGGGAAGCCACAGTCGATTTCACCGCCGCTCAGCCATTCTTCACCTTCGCCTATGATATCACGCCGCCATCGATCACCTCGATTGACTCGACGACGGCCGATGCGACCTACGGCTTCGGCGCAACCATCAACGTCACTGTCAACCTCGACGATCAGGTGGAGACGACGACAAGCCTGGTCCTCGCGCTCGACGCCAGTGGCACGGCGAACGTCACCGTCACTTGTTCAAACACGCCTTGCACCATCCTCACCGGCACCTACACCGTGGTCGCAGGTGACAACACAGGCGATTTGAATGTCACCGGTATCACGGGTACGCTGACGGATATTGCCGGCAATGTGACAGCGGCCCCCTTCACAACCATTCCTGGCGGGCAGAACCTGGCCGACCTGCGGGCGATTGTGATCAGTGCGCTTGCGCCCGTCATCACCAGCAACGGCGGCGGCGCCACGGCCAGCATCAGTCAGGCCGAGAACGCCACCGCGGTCACCACTGTGGTCGCCACGGGCAGCGCGCCAATCGTGTACAGCCTCATCGGCGGCACGGACCAAGCTGCCTTCACGATCGACAGCACGACCGGTGCGCTGACCTTTGTGACGGCCCCCGACTTTGAGGCGCCCAGCGACAGTGACACCAACAATACCTACGAAGTGATCGTCCAGGCCAGCAACGCGGTTGCGCCCGACGACACCCAGACGATCACCGTCAACGTTACGGACGTGGCCGAGCTTGACACCGACGGCGACGGCACGCCCGACAATATCGATACCGACGACGATGGCGACGGCATCCCCGACGCGGCCGACGGCCCCGGTGACACCGATGGCGACGGCACGCCCGACAGCCTGGACAGCGACAGCGATGGCGACGGCATTCCCGACGCTACCGAATGTCCGAGCCAGCCCTGTGTCGACACCGACGCTGATGGCACGCCTGACTTCCAGGACCTCGACAGCGATGGCGACGGTAACCCCGACGCCACCGAAGGCACGGGCGACGTGGATGGCGATGGCATTCCCAACTATGTGGATGCTAACGACAACGACGGCCCGCTCGGCGACACCGACGGCGACGGCGTGCCCAACGGCAGCGACCAGTGCCCCGGCACCACTGCGGGTCTGGCCGTGGACGCCAATGGCTGTCCGACCGTAGCTGGCATCGTAGCAGTCTCTGATGCCCCGGCCGATGGTGGCTTCGATGAGCAAGACCTGATTGATACCGGGCTGACCGGCATCAACCCGGCCCTCATCGACGAGTACGAAGAGGCGATTGCCAACGCCAGCCCCGCACCGACGACCTTGCCTGAACTCCAGGCGATTATCGATGGGGTGAACGCCGTTGCCGATAACGATGGTGATGGTGTGAGCAATGCCGACGAAGTCAACATCCTGGGTACCGACCCGAACGATGCCGACTCTGATTCGAGCAACACCACGCCGGACGAGAATGACAACGGTGTGTCCGATGCCGACGAAGACTTTGATGGCGACGGTGCCACCAATGCGGAAGAACTGGCCGCAGGTAGCGACCCGCTCGATGGCAACAGCACGCCGACCGACACCGATGGTGATGGCGTGAGCAATGCCGACGAAGTCAACATCCTGGGTACCGACCCGAATGATGCCGACTCTGATTCGAGCAACACCACGCCGGACGAGAATGA
>JBBRVA010000550.1:0-5789 GCA_038247295.1 Caldilineales bacterium
AATTGTTCATAGAGCACCGCTTCCCAGACCAACAATTCTGGCTCGTCGGGCAGGGTTTGGCGCGCAGCTTGCACTTGGACCAACGCCTCTCCCCATTTGCTTTCCATCGCCAATTGCTCCACCGCGCTGGTCGTATTGCTCACCAAGATCGTCGCGGGATCGGGCGGGAAGAAGTAATCGACACCCCAGAGCAAGGTTACCAACACGAGCACGACCCCGCCAAGGGTCAATACAAAGCGTTTGATCGCTTGCCCACGCCGGCGGCGAACTTCGGCATCCAAATGCCACCAGAACCCCGCGGCGGGCGGATGCAGGGCGGCCAATGAGGGCAAACCACCGCGTTTGGCCGCCGCCGCCGGGATCGGATCGGGCTTGGTGAGGATGCGCGACTGCAAACTTTCCCAGCGTCCTGCTTCACCGCGCAGTTCGTCCTCGCTGGCCGCCAGATCGACAAACATCTGCTCGATCCGATCTAACAGCACGAGGAATTCTTCAACGTTATTGCCGTCCAGGCTCACAATCTGGCGGTCGGCTTTGTCCAACGCTTCGCGCAACTGTTCCACTGGGCTATGCGACCGTTTTTCGGTCTTGTAGGCCAAAGCGCGATCAGCTTGCTCGCGTGCGGTCTGCCTAATCGTCATACTCCTCATCTCCCTCATCAAACCCACCGTCCGTCGCCTCTTCCTCACGCTGAATTTCGCGGAAGACCCGGTTCAACCCAGATTTAATCTGGCTCTCAATCTTAGCCTTGCGCTCGGGCGGCACAGGGAACCACTCCAACATTTCGGTTACCAATCCACTCTTGGTTTCGTTCTTATTCTTACCTTCCAGATAATATTCGCGCACGCGTTTACGCATAAACTCGATATACTCGGCCACCCGATAGGTTGATTCTGGCCCGCAGACAGGACCGTGACCAGGGATGAGCCGGATGGCACCCAGTTCGCGAATCGTTTCTAAGGCGCGCAGCCATTCCAGCGTATTGCCCTGCGCCATGTACGGGTGTTGATCGACCCAGACGATGTCGCCGACAAAACAGATTTTATCCTCCGGCAGCCAGACAAGGCTGGTGGCCGGTGTGTGGCCGCCCACATAGATCAACTCGATACGACGGCTGCCATAGAGCAGGGTCGCCCGCTGGGTAAAGGTGATATGCGGCGGCACGATAATAATGTTGTTAAGCTGCGCTTGAATCTCCGGTTCGCGCTTAAAGCTGTTACGGACGCGTTCCTTAAAATTCTCGGTATAGCCAGACATCTCCTTATGGGCTCGTTCATGGGCGATTACTTTGACCGGCATAAAATATTGATTGCCCAAGGCGTGGCCACGGTGATGATCGGTGTTGACCATATAGAGGAAGGGATGACCGGGATATTCATCTTCCACCTGTTGCCGCCAATCTTCCGCTTGTTTGGGAATTAGCGGGGCATCGATGAGGACAATGCCTTCTTCCGTATAGATAAAACCAGGCGTACACCCCCGATAATTGGTATTGATAAAGATGCCGGGTGCCAATTCTTCGCGTTCGCCCAGGCCGGTCATCCCAATGCGCACTGCACTGCGTCGTCTTGCCATAACTCCTCCATCGCTAAAAAACCATCTCTTCTAAATTATTAAAACACCATCTAAAAAGTATAAGGGTGATGTCAGTCTTTGTCAACACGTCACAGATTATGTCAAGTAAACAACTTCTGAATTGGCAAATAGCGATAGAATATTCCGGTCAGGCAAAAACTTCGTGCTATAATTCCAACCTGCAACAAATAAGATTGTAACAGATTTACACAAGAAAGGTTGCATTATGAGAAAGCGGTTAGCAGTATTGACCAGTGGTGGTGATTCCCCTGGCATGAATGCAGCGCTGCGGGCGGTCGTTCGCGCCGCGCTGGACCAAGGGGCAGATGTCTTTGCCATTTACGAAGGCTATCAAGGTATGATTGAGGGTGGCGACCGTATTCGTCCATTCAGTTGGGGTTCGGTGGGTGGGATTATGCACAAGGGCGGCACGGTGATCGGCACCGCTCGCTCCACTGAATTTCGCACGCAGGCGGGGCGGATGCGTGCCGTGCGCAACCTACTGCAACACAACATTGACTGCCTGGTTGTGATTGGGGGCGACGGCAGTTTGACCGGAGCCAATATGTTGCGCCAGGAATGGCAAACTCTGGTTGCCGAACTGGTTAACCGAGGTGAGGTAAGCACCGAACAAGCCGCGGCCCATCCTTTCCTCAGCATCGCCGGCCTGGTCGGCTCGATCGACAACGATATGGTCGGCACCGACATGACCATTGGTGCGGATACGGCCTTGCATCGTATTGTCGATGCCGTTGATGCGATTTCGAGCACGGCAGCAAGCCATCAGCGCGCCTTTGTCGTCGAGGTCATGGGGCGCCACTGCGGCTATCTTGCGCTGATGGGCGCAATCGCCTCGGGCGCCGACTTCGCCCTGATCCCCGAAAACCCACCCGATGTCGACGACTGGCAAACAAAGATGTGCGAAATTCTAAGCGCAGGCCGGCGCATTGGCCGGCGCGACAGCATTGTGATCGTCACCGAAGGCGCCCGCGATCGTCATGGTAACCCGATTACCAGTGAGCAAGTGCGCTGCGCATTGGAAGAGAAGATGGGCGAAGATGCACGCATCACAGTGCTAGGCCATGTCCAACGCGGCGGTTCGCCCAGTGCCTACGACCGCATCTTAAGCACGCTGATGGGTGTGGCAGCAGCGCGCGCGGCCCTGGCCGCGACGCCAGAAAGTGAGCCAGTGCTGATTGGCAGCCGCAGCAACAAAATTGTGCAACTGCCGCTCGTACAGTGTGTCACCACGAACCAAGCGGTTAACGCCGCGATCCATGCACTGAATTTTCAAAAAGCAATGGAGTTGCGCGGGTCCGGTTTTCAAGGCTCGTTTGAAATTTTGCGGACGTTGGTGCGCGCGTTGCCCCACCCCCCCACCCCCGGCCAAAAACAGATCCGCTTTGCCATCCTCAATGCCGGCGGTGCGGCGCCAGGCATGAACGCCGCCGTGCGCGCCGCCGTACGCTTGTCCGTGGATCGGGGCCACATTCCCATCGGTGTGATGCGCGGCTTCCGCGGCTTGATCAACGACGACGTGATAGAGTTGGATTGGATGAAGGTCAACGGGTGGGCGCCAATCGGGGGCTCGGAGCTGGGCACCAGCCGCAAAGTGCCGGCCGGTCGTGAACTTTACTCGATTGCGCGCACGCTGGAAAAACATGCGATCGACGCGATCTTAGTGATCGGAGGCTGGGCCGGCTACAAGGCAGCCTTGCAACTCTATCAAGAACGCCAACATTATCCGGCTTTTAATATTCCTATCCTTTGTTTGCCGGCCAGTATCGACAACAACTTGCCCTTTGCCGAGTACAGCATTGGCGCCGACACCGCGCTCAACAGCATTGCCCAGGCCGTCGATAAAATTAAACAGTCGGCGGTGGCGTCGAATCGCTGCTTTGTGATCGAGGTGATGGGCCGCCATTGTGGCTACCTGGCCTTAATGACGACGCTGGCCACTGGCGCCGAGCGTGCCTATCTGCACGAGGAAGGGATTACGCTTGCCGATCTTCAGCACGATATCGATCAACTCAACACTGGTTTTCGGCTAGGCAAACGCCTAGGCCTCATGATCCGCAACGAGTATGCCAACCCGCTTTACACCACCCAGTTTTTGGCCTCGCTTTTTGAAGAAGAAGGCGCCGATCTCTTTGATGTGCGCATCGCCGTGTTGGGCCACTTGCAACAAGGGGGCGACCCTTCGCCTTTTGACCGCATTACCGCCACGCGCATGGCCAATATGGCGATCAAATTTATGGAGCAAGAATGCAACAACAACGATAGCGAAGCCGCGGCGGCCTGTTATGGCATGGTCGACAATCAATATAAATGGACCCCGCTCTACGAAATTGCGCGCAACTACGACGAAGAATTTCAACGCCCCAAGCAGCAATGGTGGATGAATTTACAGTCGATTGTACGCATGCTTGCCCAGCCGGATTCACAATTTGCCCAAAAGGTTGATGGATAATTGCCGCCGCGCTGATAAAATTGGATTTGAAGCCCCAGTCGCCACACACTGTACAACTTTGCAGAAATCTTACCGCTAAGTGTTATGAAAACAAGATCATCTGATGTATAATGGGTGCGTTTGTTATGGATTCAGCTTACGCAGATCGTTGTCGATCGGCGCAAGCACTCAATGTTGAGAATTCATGAAACTCCATATAAAACATTTATAAAAACCCATAAAGAGTAGTGCCAATCTTTATAATTTGAGCAGAAAGTTGTGGACAAAGGAGAAAAAATGAAACTTGGTATCTTGACCGGTGGCGGTGACGTTCCCGGTTTGAATCCCTGCATCAAGGCGGCGGTCTTCCGGGCGATTGATGAAGGGCACGAAATTGTCGGCATCCGCCGCGGCTGGGGTGGCTTGCTCCAGATCAATCCCGACGACCCCAAGACCATCACCGAAAACATCTTTTCGCTCGACAAACAAGTTGTCCGCAAGATCGACCGCAGTGGTGGCACCTTTCTACACACCAGCCGCACCAATCCCAGCAAAGTAAAACCAAAAGATGTGCCTGAATTTTTGCGCGACCCCCAGCATCTGGACGCCGAAAAACAGGATCCGCGCCCACGCGACTTTACACCCCATGTGCTGAGAAACCTGGAGTACCTAGGCATTAATGTCTTGATCCCAATTGGTGGCGACGACACTTTGAGTTATGGCCAACGCCTACACACCGAAGGCTTCCCTGTTGTCGCCATCCCGAAGACGATGGACAATGATGTCTATGGCACCGATTACTGTATTGGTTTTAGCACCGCCGTCACCCGCAGCGTGCAGTTCATCCACCAACTGCGCACCAGCACCGGTTCGCACGAGCGCATCGCCGTGATCGAACTTTTTGGGCGCAACAGTGGCGAAACCAGCCTGATCAGCTCTTATCTGGCCGGTGTCGATCGCGCCATCATCTCCGAAGTACCCTTTGATCCAGAAAAGCTGGCTGAATTGGTGATGCGCGACAAACGCGCCAACCCGAGCAACTATGCGATGGTGACGATCAGCGAAGGCGCCCACATGGTTGGCGGTAAAGTCGTTGAGTATGGCGAGGCTGATCCCTATGGCCACAAAAAGTTGGGCGGCATCGGTCAGATCACCGGCGAAGCGCTGACCAAACTGACGGGTGAGGGCATTGTCTACCAGCAAGTCTCCTACCTCATGCGCTCCGGTGCGCCCGACGCGCTCGACTTGATGGTGGCGGTTAACTATGCGAATCTGGCGATGGACTTGATCCTCAGCGGCACACGCGGGCGGATGGTGGCCCTGCGCGATGGCACCTACACCCATGTGCCGATGAGCATGATCGGTACTGGCCTCAAGCGTGTGGATGTGGATGAACTGTACGATGTCAACGAGTACCGGCCCAAGGTGCGCCACGTCTTGGGCAAGCCGATGTTCTTGTATTAAGGCGAGAATGACCAACGACGAACAACGAAAGCCAGTTTCTCGTCTCGCGTAGAACGCGAAGAATCGTTTCGGTAAGTAGGTGCGGTTTTTAACCGCACAATGGTGGTATAGCCCAGACTGTGCGGTTTTTAACCGCACCTACTTACCGTTCATCCGCAAGTAACAAACAAAATTATCTATGAAAGGAATCTTCACATGCTGCATGAATCTGTCTATGAACTGCGCACACAACTAAAAAATGTGGTCAATATTGCCCAGGGCCAGGTCGAAGTGGTCGATCTGGACCAATTGCGCCAATCCG
>JBBRVA010000551.1:0-5767 GCA_038247295.1 Caldilineales bacterium
ACGCCGGCATCCAATTCTTGGACAACGACATACGCCGCACCATTATTGCCGGCAATGGGGCTAGCAGCACGCTCGATTGTGACGGCTTTTACCAAGACCCGCATTACGACTCAGGCAACAATCTGCTGGCAAGCGAATGTTTCCAAGGCTCGAACTCGATCAGCGCGCCGGCGGGCGGACCTGGCCTTGCGCCCCTGGCCGACAACGGTGGCCACACCAAGACCCACCTGCCGCTGCCGGGCAGCCCGGCGTTGAACGCCATCGCCGCGGGGGTTGATGGCTGCGGCAGTGACCCAGCCACCGACCAGCGCGGCATCGCCCGTCCGCAGGGGAGCGGCTGTGACATCGGGTCTGTCGAGGTAGAAGTTGCTAGCGATACCACAGCGCCCGTCGCCGCCCCAACCCTGTCGGCCAACCCGAACGCCGCTGGCTGGCACAACGCGCCGGTAACAGTGACGTGGAATTGGACCGACAGTGGCGTCGGCATCGACACGGCAAATTGCACGACTGCGAGCACATCAAACGGCGAGGGGGAGTTGACGCTAGCGGCCACTTGCGCCGACCGCGCCGGCAACGTGGGCAGTAGCTCACTCGTGGTGCGTATTGACACCACCGCGCCAGATACCCAGTTTACCGCAACGCCCGCGGCGTCCACAAGCTCGACGAGTGCTGCATTTTCGTTCACCGGATCGGACGTCGCTTCCGGCCTCGCCGGCTTCGAGTGTTTGCTCGACGCCGGCGCATTCGCCCCGTGTGTAAGCCCGCAGCAGCTGAATGGTCTGGCGCTTGGCACACACACCTTCATGGTGCGCAGCCGCGACATCGCCGGTAATGCCGACGCAAGCCCAGCCACCTATACCTGGTCTGTCATGGCAACGCCAACTAGCACACCTAGCCCGCCAGCAACCGCGACCCCAACGGCTATCCCCACGAACACACCAGTTCCGCCGCCAGCAACCGCGACCCCAACGGCCATCCCCACGAACACATCAGTTCCGCCGCCAGCAACCGCGACCCCAACGGCCATCCCGCCGACAGCCATGCCAACGCCCACACCGATTGGTACGTTGATCGGCACGTGCGGCGCTTATACGGTCTACAAAGTCGGCAACACCTACACCGCGGCCGGCTGGACGGGGACGATCAAAGTCGGCACCAACAGCAATAACACCCTGACTGGTGGCAGTGGGCGCGACCTGATGCTGGGTTTGGGCGGCAACGACAAGCTCGATGGCAAGGCGGGTGACGATGTGCTGTGCGGTAGCGATGGCGTCGACCAACTGCTCGGCAAGGCGGGCAACGATTATCTCGACGGTGGCAGCGGCAACGATGTGCTCAACGGTGGCACCGGTGACTACGACACACTGATTGCCGGTGAGGGCAACGATACCCTGCTCGATGGCGATGGCGTCCTCGCGACGCAAGGCGGCCCTGGCAATGATGCGTTTGCCATTGCCCTGCGCAACGGCTGGCGCAACCAGAGCGGGCAGCCTAGCTTTGCCGGTTTGACCGCTGGCTATGGCGAGGATGCCGTGGGTCTGGCGATATTGAACACAGCCCGTTTCATGCTCGACATCAGCGGCGATGAGCGCGACAACCCGCCCAGCCCGCTCGAAGGGCGGAACGACCGCCTTGTCCTGCTCGGTGTGATCGATCCGGCCTCCACGATCAGCAAATTTGAGCAACAACTGGTGATGACAGCCAGTGCCGACACCCAACTGCAAGGCTTTATCATTGACCCAACGACCCTCACCGACAGCAGCGGCGGCGAGTTCTTGACTGAACCGGTTGGCGGCAACGAACCAGTAGAAAACGGCGAGGACCCGGTGGCTACGCCCAACCAGATCTATCTGCCGATGATTGTGACGGCTGGTTCAAGCGTTACTGCCAATGGGGAGGGTCAACCCGCAAACATCGATGAAGCCGTGGCGGAAAGTGGCGTGGCCGAGGCGGCCCAATTCAACCGTATCTTCCTGCCGGTGATCGCTTCCAACGGTCAGTAGTCCATCAACCGCTAAACGCTGCCAGGGTGGCAAGGTGATTTTCACCTTGTCACCTTGTCACCTTGTCACCTTGTCACCTTGTCACCTTGTCACCTTGTCACCTTGTCACCTTGTCATCTTGTCATCCCCTCACCTCGTACACACCACACGATCTCCACACACATTTTGCCCCAAAACCATACGCTCGCCACACGCGCAGTTGTTATGCTTGAGTCAGTGAACAACAAAGCCCAATCGTCACCAGCCAGAGGAGAAAAGATCATGATGCAGCTGCCAATCCACGCCAACCATATGCACGTGCGCCGTCAGGCCCAAAGCCCGCGACGGCAAGTCGCACCCAATCTCTTGCGCGGCGTCACCAGCGACGGCGTCACTTTTTTTGTGGCGCATGACGGCGCCAGCCACACGCTCCCCGGTAACGGCGGCTTGCGGATCAAACCATATGTCAGCGAGGCCGCGGCCATTGATGAATGTTTGCGCCTGGCGCAAGTGATGACCCATAAACATGCGCTCTATCACACCGGCTTTGCCGGCGCCAAGCTGGTGGCCATGGGTGATGTCCAACAGTTGGACAAACAGGCACTTTTGCAGGCCGTCGGGCGGCTCTTAAACCGGCTCGATGGGCTGGTCTACACCGGTTGTGATTTGAATACGACGCTGGCCGATATGGACTATTTAATGCAGATCTCCCCCTATGTGCTGGCCTCCGTCGGGACGGCCATCGACCCCAGCGCCGCCACGGGCTATGGCGTCTTTGGCAGCATCAGCGCGGTTTGCCAACAGGAAATCCAGGGCAAGACGTTTCTCGTGCATGGCGTAGGGAGCGTCGGCGCGGTGGTGGCGCAGCTTCTGGTCAAGGCCGGTGGGACGGTGTTGACCTATGATCAAGCGCCGGCGCGCGCCGATCTGCCCGGTTGTCACAATCTTTCCAGTCAGAAAGAATGGTGGAAGATCCGGTGCGATATGCTGGCGCCTTGCTCGATCTCCGGCTTGATCACCCCCTACATCGCCCACCGGTTGCAGTGTCGCTCGGTCGTCGGCTCCGCCAATCTGCCGCTGGCTGGCGCCGCCGTCCACGAGATCTTCCAACGCCGCCGGATCGGCTTTGTCCCAGAGGCCATTAGCAGCGCCGGCGCCATCCTCTGTGATTCGGTGGAAAAGTATGGCGCTTTGCCCTTTGCCCAGGTGCCACCGGCGGCCATCTACGACTTTGTGCAAGCGCTTGTACAACAAAAGACAGCGCAATTCCTCACTACCGTGTCGCCGGCAGCGGCCTTCTCCCAGCAAACGTTACGTCGGCTCTATGATGCGCCCACAGAACCGATGGCGGGCATCCGCTTTGGCGCCTGGCAAGCCACATCCCTGTCCACCCTGCTGCCCTAATACTAGAACATAACGGCGCAAATAGACCAATGGTTACTCAGTGAGACAGTGAGACAGTGAGACAGTGAGACAGTGAGACAGTGAGACAGTGAGACAGTGAGACAGTGACTGACCTACTGACCTACTGACCTACTGACCTACCGTCTTCCTTCCATCGCTACTAGCCTTGTTATCACAATCATCCGGCGCACGCGCCAAAGGAGAACAGACCATGACCAACCAACCTTATGATCTCATTGTTATCGGTGGCGGTCCCATCGGGTTAGCCGCGGCCTACTATGGCGCCAAAGCGCAGAAGCGGGTGCTGGTGTTGGAGCGTTTTGGCTTTTTCAATGATCGTGGCGCCTCGGGTGGCGAATCCCGTCAGTTCCGCATTCAGTACAATGAAAAAGAGATTGCCCAACTGGTTCTGGACTCGCTGCCGCTCTGGACGGAGTTGCAGGCGCAGACCGCCGAAGAACTGCTGCACACCGCCGGCTGTCTCTGGTTCGGCAACCCCCATGTGACCGGCGCCGAAGGACAGATCGCCACTGTCCTCAAGGTGATGCAGGAACTCAAGCTGCCCTACCGGTTGGTGGATCAATGCGATCTGGAACAGCGCTATGGCTTCAAGTCAGTGCCGAGCAGCTATAGCGGTTTCTTCCAACCCGACGGCGCCGCCATCAACTACCCGGCGCTGCTCCGGGTTTTGTATCGACAGGCGCAGGCGAGCGGTTTGGTGACGCTGCTCGCCCAGCAACCGGTGATTGCCATTCAGCCCACCGCGGCCGGCGTAACGGTGACGACCAACAACGCCACCTATCACGGCACAAAATTGATCATCGCGGCGGGGCCGTATGTCAATGAGGTGCTGGGGCTGCTGGATCTCCGTCTGCACATTGGCATTTGGGAGATGGTCTCCGCCTATTTCAGGCGGGTTGACCCCACGGTCGATTTCCCGACCTGGATTAATTTTGACGCCGCGCAGGGCGATGACCCCATGCTCTACTACGGCTTTCCCGCCCTCGATTGGGCGAAATCGCGCGACTATGTCAAAGTGGCGGCGAACTACCCGGTCCAGATCCACCACGACCTGCGCACCTACCACCGCCAGCCCGATCCACAGGTGATAGCCAATATTAGCCGGTGGGTCGGTCGTTTTATGCCAGGGCTTGACCCGGCGCCGCACGACCCTTCCACCTGTATCTGTGCAATTGTGCCTGAGGCCAACAATCCCTACGCGCTCAAACGCGAGCTGATTTTAGATTTTGCGCCCCCCTGCGTGCCGCACCATCAAAACATTGTCATCTACGCCACCGGCTGGGCGGCCAAAATCGTCCCCCTGATCGGCAAAATTTGTGTCGATCTGGCTGTGCGCGGCACAACACCTCATGATATTACCAAACTCCAGTTTACCGAAGATTTGCTGCAGTAATGATGCTAAAGCTTGCTCTGTCAGGCTAACAAGGTGACAGGTTGCAACCTGTCACCTTGTCACCCCTCACTCTTCCACCCCGCCCAATGCCTTGATGTGGCTCGCTGTGCCGCGCTGATGCCGGTTACATCCGTGATATCCATCCCTGCATAGGGGGCCTGGCGCCCGCAAGGTCGCCAGACAGGTGGCTGACCCCGGCGCTGTTGCGCTTGCGTGAAGTTTCCAAAGTCTAATGGTCTCATCATGCCCGGCGGTGACCAAAAGTTGCTCGCTGGTTGAACCTCCGTCAGCGGGCGCCGGACAAAGGCTGATCGATTCGACGGTGCGACTATGACCGTGCAGTTCCATGATTACGCGCCCACTCTCGATCTCGACCAGGCGGGTGATGTGGTCACGCCCGCCCGCCAACATGAATTCGCCAGCCGGATGGATGGCTAGGCCCAGGTAGGTGGTGTTCGCGGTGGGCCATCTTGCCAGCAACTCACCCGTAGCCACCTCCCACAGACAGTAGGTTTCATCAAAGCTGCTACTAACGAGGTGACGCCCATCCGGGCTGAAACGCACCTGTTGCACCATATTGGTATGTCGATGGAGTGTATGGCACAGTTGGCCGCGCTCGACCTCCCAAAGACGCACCGTGCGATCCATGCTGCCGCTGGCGATCCAGCGACCATCGGGACTAAAGGCACAGCAGCCGACGAGATTCGCATGGCCGCGCGGCGCTAGCTGCAATCTCTCATCCTCTAGATCCCACAGGTAAAGGAGGCTGTCGGCGCCTGCGCTCACCAATTGGCGCTTAGCCAAAGCGGCGCAGGCGGTTTTGGCAGTGGATGGCATTAGCCTGCACATCCTCCAGGGTGAAACGCTGGGCCTGGTCGGCGAAAGCGGCTCGGGCAAAACCACCGCTGGCCGGACGATCCTGCGCGCGTCCGATCCGACCGCAGGCGAGATCGTTTTTCATCTTCAG
>JBBRVA010000552.1:0-5752 GCA_038247295.1 Caldilineales bacterium
CAAGCATCCTTCCCACAACCAAAACCCCAAGCGTCTCGCGCGGCAATGCCTTACTTAGACGCTTGGGGTTTGCGCGCCCCACATCAAGCATCCTTCCCACAACCAAAACCCCAAGCGTCTCGCGCGGCAATGCCTTACTTAGACGCTTGGGGTTTGCGCGCCCCACATCAAGCATCCTTCCCACAACCAAAACCCTAAGCGTCTGCTGTACCTGCGCCAGAAATACAAAAGCCTGGCTTTTTAAAAGCCAGGCTTCGTGCTCTATGTGTGCGCTATGTCAAAAGGGCATACCGCACTCGGTGCATCCGGTGATTAGAGCTTCTTGACGTTCGCAGCGGCTGGCCCCTTCGGACCCTGCTCGACGCTGAACTCGACCGAATCGCCTTCGCTCAAACTGCGGAAGCCCGTAGCGATGATGGCCGACTGATGTACGAAGACATCGGGACCACCAGCGGCGCGGCTAATGAAGCCAAAGCCCTTCTGGTCATTGAACCACTTGACGGTTCCTTGTTCACGGTTGTTGCCCATGGTTGGAAAACTCCTTTTTTGTGTGACGCAACTTCGATACAATGTACAATCCTACTAAAAAAATTAGTAGTACAAAACGTGATAGTTCCCAACAAAAATGGATTTTGCCTGTTACTGTGTAACAACCGCGAGCAAAAAACAAACCGACTGGACCCGTAAGTCTAGTCGGTGATTTCACAACACTCGTGACAGAACTTACAACATCTTGTGTGGATAGTCTACCTTACTTTTTGACTCAAGTCAAACTGACAATCGACCAGATCATTCCTTCGAAATTGGCAAACCATAAGTGCGGTTGCATAATAAAAACAGAATTCGTCGCGACCCAAGAAAAGAAAATCTAGCCCAATGCCAACCCTGCTCAGCCACAATCGGCATAAGCTAGATCAGGCTACTGTCTGGTATGCTCTTAACGCTGATATAGTGTATACTAACATCGTGTATAATTGACAAGATAGAATTTTTATTGCTGCGTTTCTGCGATAATCGGATCTCCTCAAGCGCAGAAACGTAGCGTACAAGGGTGGTGCTAGCACGTTTAGCAGAGCTTAGGCAAATGCATTCGGCGCCTTTGTCTTATCTAACGGCTAAATACGGCAAAAGTTGCCGGGCACATTGCACTAGCGAGCCTCTGACGCAGGATGGTTCACCGAGCCGATCAGTGTCATACGTGCCCCCCTAACTTTATAACCAACTGTCATTTTATAATGCGATCGAAAGGTAAACGAATGCGTGTCGTCGGCGCTAAATTGAGCGCGGTTATCTTTGATATGGATGGGCTGATGCTCGATACCGAAGCCATCTATCAGATTGTATGGCGTAACGTAGGCAAAGCGTTGGGTTTTCACATGAGTGACGAATTGCTTTACGCAACATTGGGACGGCCAGCCCACGACTGTTACCGTCTTTTGCTCGAAACCCATGGCCCCGATTTCCCGTTGACTGCTTTCCGAGCAGACTGCGCAGAACACTGGGATAGCCACACAAGCACGCATGGCATTGCCCACAAACCAGGGTTGCTCGACTTACTCGATTGGCTTGATGCACACGGGATTCCCAAGGCCGTGGCCACCTCAACGGCCTATACCAAAGCCGTGACCACCCTGCAAACAGCTGATATTGCTGATCGCTTTCAAATTATCGTGACCGGCGATCAAATTGAACACGGCAAGCCCGCCCCAGACATCTTTTGGGCCGCGGCGCAAAAGTTAGGTGTCGATCCGCACTGCTGCATTGCCCTCGAAGATTCAGAAGCCGGCGTAATCGCAGCCTCCAGCGCAGGTATGTACACGATCATGGTGCCGGACATCAAACAGCCGACACCTGAAATCGAAGCCCGCGCCTATCGTGTATTGCCCAGCCTGCATGCAGTAAAGGCATTGCTGGCCGAGGAATGGTTACCACTGCTAGCCCAGTAGATGAGCGGCCGGATGCGGGTTATATAGACCTCCCTATGCAAACTTTTAAGACAAATGATGAAGTGCGGCGTTACAACCGGCAAGCCTGGGATAAAGCGGTGGAACGCGCCAGTCAATGGACCATCCCCGTTACACCAGCGGTGATTGGTGCAGCTCGCCAGGGTAGATGGCAGATTGTGTTAACACCCACGAAGCCTGTGCCCCGCGCTTGGTTTCCAGCGTTGACAGGTAGAGATGTGCTCTGTTTAGCGGCGGGGGGTGGCCAACAAGGACCGATTTTGGCGGCAACGGGCGCCCACGTTACCGTATTTGATAATTCACCCCAGCAACTTGCCCAGGATCGCTACGTAGCTGCCCGCGAGGTGTTGACAATTGTCACGGTCGAGGGCGATATGGCGGATCTATCCGTATTTGCTGACGCCAGCTTCGATCTGATCGTCCATCCCTGCTCGAATCTCTTTGTGCCCCATGTGCGGCCAGTCTGGCAAGAGGCATTTCGGGTTTTGCGCAGGGGCGGCGTGCTGATGGCCGGTTTTAGCAACCCTGTCACCTATATTTTTGACCAACAATTGGCCGATGAAGGAGTTCTCCAGGTACGGCACCCACTGCCCTACTCGGACTTGACCAGCTTAACCGAAGCCGAACGCAAGCAGTATGTCGAGGATGAGCAGCCGCTCGAATTCGGCCACACGCTGGACGATCAGATCGGTGGCCAGCTTGAGGCCGGTTTTACGATTACCGGCTTTTACGAAGACCGCTGGCCCGGCACCGCACTGGCAGACTATATGCCAACGTTTATCGCAACGCGCGCGACGAAGTAGTGACCAGTTATCAGTGAACAGTGGCGCATCGCCACGCGTATAACTACGCGTAGATACCGGTGCAGTAAGACAAGTAGGGCAGTAGGACAGTGAGTACTTTCTACTGACTTACTATGTAATAATTACTTGTGCCGCGCGGTACAAGTCACTGGTAACTGTCAAAGGCATTTTCTATGCGAAAGATAAACCTATGTCCCAAGCACCTGAGCATTTTCTTGTTAATCTGCGCTTGCCTGACTATATCTATAGGATATACAGGGCTTACTGGCCAACCGGCCGTCGCCCACGATGCAGCGCCATCTGCGCCACCAAGGGTGCCAGCTTGTCTACCGGCGGCGGTGACATGCGAGTTGCCAGAAGCCGGCCTGCTGGCGGCTTCGATCCGTCCTTTTGCGCCTAACGGCGCGGCTGCGCTTGATGCAGTAGTGCGCCAGCCGCCCTTTATCGATGGCATCATCCTGGATGAACTGACAACTTTGCAAAACATACCTTGCGTAAATGGCTTTGCGACCATTTACCCATGCGACAAAGTCGATCTGCTCGCCTTTATCCCGCAAAATCAACTGGGTGGTTTTGGTGGTAACGATATTTGGGGCTGGACCGATCCGCAAACCGGCAAAGAATATGCCGTGGTCGGCCAGCGCAATGGCACTGCATTTGTCGATATTAGCGAGCCAAGCAATCCACTTGTGCTCGGTTTTTTGCCCACCCATGCCGAAGCCAGCGCCTGGCGCGGGCTAAAAGTCTACCAAAATTACGCCTTTATCGTGGCCGACAAGAACGAGGGTCATGGCATCCAGGTGTTTGATCTGACACAGTTGCGCAGCGTAGTTTCACCACCGGTTACCTTTGCCGAGACGGCCCATTATGCCGGATTTAGCGATGCACACAATATTGCCATCAATGAAGCCAGTGGTTATGCCTACACGACGGGGGGCGAAACTTGTGGCGGCGGCTTGCAGATGGTCAACATCCAGAACCCAACTGTTCCCCAGGATGCCGGCTGTTATAGAGAAGATGGCTATATCCACGACACCAATTGTGTGATCTATCAAGGCCCAGATGCGGATTATCAGGGACGAGAAATCTGTTTCAATTCAAGTCTAGTTCTTATCTCGATTGTAGATGTGACTGACAAGAGCGCCCCGCGCCGGATAGCGCACACCACGCCGGAGGGCACGGTCTATATCCACCAAACGTGGCTGACAGAAGACCAACGCTATCTTTTAATGAACGATGAATTTGACGAAACTTTCAATCGCCACGACACGCGTACCTATATGATCGATGTCAGCGATCTGGATCAGCCCACGCCGATGGGGGTTTATAGCAGCACCTTGCCGTCGATTGATCACAATCTCTTTATCAGCGGCACCTATGCCTACGAGGCCAACTACACAACCGGGTTACGCGTGCTCGATCTCCAAGATATTGCCAGCGCCAACCTGCAAGAAGCCGCCTGGTTCGATACGTATCCAAGCAACGACGAACCTGTCTTTAGCGGCGCTTGGGGCAGCTATCCATTTTTTGCCAGCGGTGTCGTCATTGTCAACACCATCGATCGCGGTCTCTTTATCTTGAAGCCCAAGCTGACGCCAGATTTTCTGCTGGAAAGTGCGCCAATCACGTTTGCCCTGTGTAGCACCAATTCTCAGGCGGACGCGACTTTTAGCACGCCGATTACGATTACGGCCAGGAATGGTTATTCGGCTACGACCTTGTTGCAAACCACTGGCTTGCCAACGGGTGCGCAAGTTACATTTTCGCCCAGCACGATCACTTTCCTTGCCACCAATCAACAAACGGTAACGCTCACGGTCAACACACAGACGGCGCCGGCCGGAGATTACCCATTTAAGGTGGAAGGAACCGACAGCACCGACCCAACGTTTGTCATAGACCAAACGCCACTTCGCTTGAGCCTGGCCGCTGACCCACCAGACGCCCCGGTTCAACGCACGCCAGCGCCAGACAGTATTGGCAACGCCATCCGGCCAACATTTACTTGGACCGTGACCATCCCGGCGGTTGCCTATACAATTGATATCGCCACTGACAGCGCTTTTGCCAATCTTGTGCAAACGGCCACTGTAGAGGCAACAAGCTATACGCCAACGGCGGCCCTCATCGCCAACACCCGCTATTTTTGGCGAGTGCGGGCGAGCAACGCCTGTGGGGCGGGTGACTATGCCAGCGCGTCCAGCTTCGACACCAATCATTTGATCTATCTGCCAACTGTGTTACAAAATCGCTGATAATCAGGCTTGCGTCGCGAATTTTGCAGAGGAAGCAAAACAAACAAAGTGAACCTACTCAGGCTAAAATACGCCAACAGAGAAAGCCTGAAGCATTATAAGAAAACATAAAATTCTTTCCAGAGGAGAAATTCCATATGCCAGCATGGCAAGCTTATTTAGATGAAAATAAAATCCGCTTCACCGACGAAATGCTCGACTTTTTACGCATTCCCAGTATCTCCAGCCTGCCCGAACATGCGGCCGATGTGCGTCAGGCCGGTGAATGGGTGGTGCGGCGCATGCAGGCGGCCGGGATTGAAAATGTAGCGATGATGGAAACCGGCGATCGCTTTCCTGGCCACCCGGTTGTCTACGGTGACTGGCTGCATGCGCCCGGCAAGCCAACTGTGCTGATCTACGGTCACTTCGATGTGCAACCCGTCGATCCAGTGGAGCTGTGGGACAGCCCACCTTTTGAACCGGTAATCAAAGACGGCCGCGTCTATGCGCGCGGCTCGAACGACGACAAAGGCAATATGCTGGTGCCAATTCTGGCTGTCGAAGCACTGCTCCAGAGTGAGGGCAAGTTACCGGTTAACATCAAATTCTTTATCGAAGGCCAAGAAGAGATCGGCAGCCCGACCCTGCCGCCTTTTGTCGCCGCCAACAAAGATAAATTCATATGCGATATGGTGCTCAGCGCCGACGGTGGCCAGTGGAGCGACACGCAACCCGAGCTGGCCGTAGC
>JBBRVA010000553.1:0-5732 GCA_038247295.1 Caldilineales bacterium
CAGTAGGACAGTAGGACAGTAGAACAGTGTTTGTACTGTCTCACTGTCCTACTGATTCACTACTGATTCACCGGAGAATAGTATGGTTATTTCCGCCCAAGTGTACTAGGTCGTCTACTGGAGCAAAATTGCATGTCTGCACAAAATCGCCGTGAATTGATTCTCAGCCGCCGCGCCGAACTGCTGCGGGATGAAGTGGACTGGCGCGGGCAATTGCGCTGGAGCAATCTGCTTGTCCACCTGATTCGGTTGGGCTTCTTGCTGTTAGTAGGCGGGGTAATGCTTGGCGTCTGGATCGTGGGCAATGCGCATCTAACCGAACAATTTCGCGGCACGCCCAAGACGGCGGCCAACCTCATCGATCCCGGTGCTGGCGACAGCGCGCTAACGCCCGATAATATCGAAAAGCGTGTGTTAGAATTTAGCTTGCGTTTGCGCCAGGATGAGTTAGAACTTCCGGCCGGCGATAATCCACGGCCACGCCCCTTTACTGTCAACCCTGGTGAGCCGGCGCGCTTCATCGCCACCCGGCTCCAAAGTGCAGGCTTTATTCGCGATGCAGATTTATTCAATCTCTACTTGCGGGTCAGCGGGTTAGATCGGCGCGTCGACCAGGGCAACTTTATGTTGGCCGACACCATGACAGTGCCCCAGTTGGCCGAGGCCTTGCAGAACCCAATGATCGAGCAAGCGCTGATCACCATTCCAGAAGGCTTCCGTGCCGAAGAGATCGCCGAGCGCCTGGCCGCGCAAAATGTGATCGAGGGTGATCTTTTCCTGAGTGCGGTGCGGCAACCACGCAGCCTCACCAACTTTAACGATTATGATTTCTTGCAGTCGCTGCCAGCAACGGCCAGTTTGGAAGGCTTCCTCTTTCCAGACACCTATTTCTTCCCTGTCCTAGCCGGTTCTCCCGACCAGGTAATTGAGATTTTCCTCGATAACTTCGCCGCGAAAGTGGGCGCCGAGGGCTTAGTGGGTAGCAGCGGTTTAAGTGATTACCAACTGCTCAATCTCGCCAGCATCGTCGAGCGCGAAGCTGTACAGGCCGATGAGCGGCCATTAATTGCCAGCGTCTACCTCAACCGTCTGCGCAATACATGCCCGGATGTTGGCGGGCAATATCTACAGGCTGACCCGACAGTACAGTACGCGCGCGGTGTGGCCGGCGATTGGTGGTGGGAACCACAAAGTTTGGCTGAGTATGCAAGCGTAGTTAGCCCCTATAACACCTATCTTAATCAAGGCTTGCCACCCAATCCGATCGCAAGCCCAGGTTTGAGTGCGATCGATGCCACCCGTTATCCGGCGCAAACCAGCTATTGTTTCTTTGTTGCCACCGGTGACGATGGGCGCCATGTTTTTGCCGACACGCTAGCCGGACACGAACAGAATTTGCAGATTTACGGCTATTAGGAGTAGGGTGGTGCTTTGTCTGGTCTGGGTCTTGTATCATTCATGGTGTGTACTGCGTAGTATATATTCAGTCACTCATGCAGTAAAACAGTGGGGCAGTAAGACAGTGAGTCAGTGGGGCTTGTCCAACTGTCTTACTGCCCCACTGTTTTACTATCCCACTGTCCTCGTGGCTTTGATTTGTTTACTGGCCGCCTGTGTGCCTGTCCGCCCTATGATCAAAATTGGGCTCATGGCGCCTTTTGAAGGGCTATACCGGCGCACCGGTTATGAAGCGCTGGCGGCGATGCGGTCGGCATTGACTGAAACACCACTTGTCGGCGTGGACTTGCTGCCGCTGGCGCTTGATAATTCTGTTGATCCGCAACGGGCTGCGCAGAAGTTGTTGGCCGATGATAGCGTACGTGCCGTCGTGGGGCCACAAACGCCTGAACTCTTTGCCCAAATTGGGCCCTTCGTGGATTCGACTGGCGTTGTTTGGGTGACGCCATATGCCATAGATCCGGCCACTGGCCAATTCGTGAACCCGGCCACAGACGAGACTTGGGCGACGGATTTGGTCGTAGCAGTAGCACACGCGGCGCAAAATCAGGGCAACAGACGGTTCGTCTTAGCGGGGTGGACGCCAGGATGGCCGCAGCACTCCGTGGCCGAATGGGCCGAGCGAACCGGCGTGCCTGTTGTTATTACCAATGAGACAAACGCGGTGCACGCCACCGATGCGGTCTTCTGGATGGGAAACGCTGCCGATGGCGCCGACTATCTGACGCGCTTACGCCCAATGCAACCCGCGGTGCCTTTTTGGTTGGGTCCACAAGGTGCAGATCCGGTCTTTGCGGAGCGTGTAGCAACGCCGTATGGACCCGTCTATTGGGCAACGTGGCTGGGGGAAGATTATGCGCAGTGGGCTGCCAACCATACGCCCGCAACGCCAACCGCCTACTTGGTCTATCAAGCCACCCGCCAGGCAATTGTCGATCTTGCTGCGTCAGGAACCGATCGATCCAGCAATCTGCCAATGTTGGCAAGCGCACCGCAATGGCGGGTACAATTCTTCAGCCTAGGGCAAAATGGTATAAGTCGACCAGTAGCAATTACGCTTGATAATTAAGATAAAGCTGCCAGATTAGCAAAATTCCTTTCTTCAGGTGTGGCATGGCAAGCAACGCCCAACTTTGGGCGGCGTTCCACTAAGTCAGGATATTGTCAGGCAATCCTCATAGAATTTTCTTGTTTATTGTGATAAAATATAGCTATAGATTTCACCGGTCTAGTGCTTTTGTAGGTGGCTAGTCCAGGCGGCGTAAGTAAGCCAGTCGTTTAGCAGGGCAGTAAGACAGTCATAGAATAATGTCTTACTGTCTTACTGTCTTACTGTCTTACTGTCTTACTGTCTTACAAACAATTGTCGGTCTATTTACGCCGTCGTGGACTAGTGAAGTTCGGCGGGCTTAAGCTAACCACTTTCCGGTGAAGATCCCGTACGGAATGACTAAGGTCTTGTAAAACAAATTAGGATAATTAGAGTATGCGTATTTTAATGGTAAGTTGGGAATATCCGCCTTATATGGTAGGGGGAATGGGCAAACATGTGGTGCAACTGTTGCCTGCGCTCAGCGCGCTAAGCAGTAGCACTGCCTCGATTCAGATTGATCTGTTAACCACACGCTACGCTGGTGGTGAGCCCGTAGAACAGATCGCACCCAATGTCACCGTCCACCGCGTCGAACTGCCACCCATTGATCCGCGCGATCTTTACAATAGTGTGATCGCCAACAACGCGGCGCTGATCGCCTATGCCTTTGGCTTGGCGAGCCATCAACCCTATGATCTGATCCATCTGCACGATTGGCTGGTCGGTGAAGCTGGCATCGCTTTGAAACATGCCTGGAAGATCCCGCTGTTGGCCACCATCCACGCCACCGAGCGCGGCCGCCACCAAGGTTATCTGCCCAGCCATACCAGCTACCAGATCGACCAGATGGAGTGGCGGATCTGTTTTGAAGCATGGCGCTTAATTGTCTGTAGCCAGTTTATGCGCGGTGAAGTCTATTACTACTTTGGCGCGCCGTACGACAAGGTCGATGTGATTCCAAATGGGTTGGATACGAACGAACTGAGCGTATATCCACCAACGGAACTAGCCGAATTGCGTCACCGGTATGCCCCTAATGGTGAAGAATTGCTCTTCTTTGTAGGGCGTGTCGTGCATGAAAAGGGCTTGCAGGTTTTGATCGAGGCAATGCCGGGCATTCTAGCGCAGTATCCGCACACGCGACTGCTAGCGGCCGGCAAGAATGGCAGCAAATTTCTGCCATTAGCATACGAGCTAAATGTCGCAGACGCCGTAGACTTTTTGGGTTTTATCAGCGACGACGAGCGCGATTGTATTTATCAGATTGCTGATGCCGCCATCTTCCCCAGTTTGTACGAGCCGTTTGGCATTGTGGCCCTGGAAGCGATGGCGCAAAATTGCAATGTGATTGTCAGCGCGGTTGGGGGACTGGGCGAAGTGGTAGAACACGAGGTCAACGGATTGACGGTTTATCCGAACGATACACAGAGCATCGGCTGGGCCGTGAACCAGATCTTTAGCGATCCCGACGCGGCCGCGCAACGCCGCCGATATGCACGTCGCCAGACGCTGGCACTCTACCACTGGGATCAGATTGCGGCAACGACGGTGGATGTCTATGCGGCTGTCGTGCAGGCGCGCACAAAGGTGCCCTGGTAGAATAAATTGTCCATATGTTACCCTGTAAGGGTCTGGTTTCGTCCTGCAAACCAGACCTTGCAAGGTGAGATATGTTGAAGTGATTTTTACAGCATCTACGCAGAAGCAATCCGATCGTAAATGATCGGCAACGAAGCGACTGATTTTGTGCTCAATGTATAGGCCGCCCGTACCCGCTGTACGGCCATCTCTGCCGTTTGGGCGTCCGCGGCGTGCACCAGACACAAGGCCTCACCCCGTGCGACCCTGTCCCCCACCTTGGCCTGCACAAGTATGCCGACGCGATGATCAATCGGATCGCCTTTCTTTTGGCGTCCGCCGCCCAATGCAACACAGGTCAAGCCAATCTCGCGGGCGTCGATATGCGCTACAGTGCCTTCTTCATGTGCTTCAACAGGGACAACTACTGGGGCTGATGCCAATTGTTCTGGGTGATCAACCTTATCGACATCGCCACTTTGTGCGCCAACAAATTCTCTAAATTTGGCAAAGGCCGCGCCATTTTCGATCACCTGCCGGATCTGAGCATGGGCCTGTTCCACGGTTAAGCCACTGCCACCCAGGAGCAGCATCTCCTGGGCCACGCGCTCGACCAAGGTTTGAAAGTCGGTTGGCCCCTGACCGTGCAGCGTGGCAATCGCTTCTTGCACTTCCAATGTATGGCCCACCGCCCGCCCCAATGGCTGCTCCATCTGTGTAATCAGTGCCGTCACACGCCGTCCGGCCAACGTGCCAATTGCCACCATCAGCCGAGAGAGGGCTTGGGCCTGGTCGAGCGTCTCCATAAAGGCGCCGCGTCCGCACTTAACATCTAGCACAATCGCGTCAGCGCCGGCGGCCAGTTTTTTGCTCATAATACTGCTGGCAATCAGCGGCAAGCTGGGCACAGTGCCAGTGACATCGCGCAGGGCATAGAGTGTTTTGTCGGCGGGAGCCAGGTTGGCAGTCTGCCCAGCGACAACCAAGCCGATTGTGCGCAATTGGTGGCGAAATTGGGCCTCGCTCAAATCTGGATTCCAGCCGGGGATGCTCTCTAGCTTGTCGATCGTGCCGCCCGTAAAGCTAAGGCCGCGCCCACTCATCTTGCCCACCGGCAGGCCACAGGCCGCCACAATCGGGCCGACAGCCAAAGTGGTCTTGTCACCCACACCGCCACTGGAATGTTTATCGACAATCAGCGTGCCAGGGGGCAAGGCGTCGTGCAGATCCAACTGATCACCGCTGGCGGCCATCGCTTGCGTCAAAGCGGTAGTTTCGGCATCGCTCATGCCCTGGAAGTAGATGGCCATCGCCCAAGCGGCTGCCTGATAATCGGGAATCGCGCCGGCGACAAAGCCGTTGACGAAATAGCCGATCTCGGCCACGCTCAACTCACCACCGTCACGTTTTTTTACAATGATATCGACTGGATTCATAGGTTGCTTCACCCACTGTTCGGCAGTGTCACTCCGGTCTAAGCCAATTAAGCGTTTGAACTCACCAATTTTGTCAGCTACATGCAGAAACATTATAATTAACAGTCGATACACAAGCTAAATCTTGTAGGGGAGCACTACATGTTGACCGCTGAGTTACCGCAACA
>JBBRVA010000554.1:0-5729 GCA_038247295.1 Caldilineales bacterium
ACAGCCAGGCTGGCGGCGGACAATATCCGCGCCAATCAATGGCGCAAATAAATTGTCCGCTCATCTGTGCAAAGGGTGCAAACCACTATTTTGCTCATGGTAAAATATTGGGTTTGTACGTTTTCGACGTGAGCGAGCAGACTTCGGCGAGCCGCACCTAATGGGTACCCGCTTCCAGGCGCGAGTCGTCGAGGTGTCGCCCACACGGCTGATGAGCGAAACTGTTAAGGATAAAAGGTCACTTACGCGTGGCCCTGGGCGCTAATTTGTTGTTCAACACAGACAGGACGAGTAAAACGAATACACTGGCCACGAGATCATTGACAGCGGCAGGCTTCACAGTGGGGACGACAGGTGGGGCTTGTTCAACTGCAGCGGCTTTGGGTGGTGTATCGTACACTTGGACTCGGCGTGGGACCAGACCGACCAAACGCGCATAATGACTGTCTAATAATTGCTCGACATCGTTCAGGATCAGATTTTCGTCTAACATAAAATCAATTTTCCTCAAAAAATAAGTTAGATAAAATCAACTAAAATCCGGGCTTTAGTATAGTCGATTGGCCCATTATTTGTAAAGATGTATCCTATCTAGTACCAAAAATATATCTAGATATAGATAAAATAAGAAGGGTAATTCAATGACAGACAATTTTCTTGATCAACTGCGTGCCATTTGTCTTGCCCTGCCCGAAGCCGTGGAAGCGGGCGGAGTCGGCAGTCCTAGCTTCAAAGTGCGCGACAAAATCTTTGCCATGCGCCACGATCTACACGCTGGGCAATGGTCGCTCTGGTGTAAGGCGGCCGCTGGCGTGCAGACAATGCTTGTTAGCGCCGAACCCGAGCGCTATTTTGTCCCGCCCTATGTCGGCCAGCATGGCTGGGTTGGCATTCGCCTGCATGACGGGATTGATTGGACAATTGTGGCTGATTTGGTGCGTAAGAGCTACCGCATGACGGCGCCGAAACGGCTTGTCGCCCAACTGGAGGCAACCCTATGACCTTTGATGATCTACGTCAATTTGCCCTTGCCCTACCCGGTGTAGAAGAAGGGCCCTGTTTTGGGACACCGGCCTTTTATGTGCGTAAGAAATTTCTCGCCCGGCTGCGCGCAGATAGCGCTACGCTTGTAATCAAAGTGGGCGAAGATCGGGCTATGTGGATCGATCTCTTTCCCGATCGCTATTACATCACGGACCATTACCGCGGCTATGATGCCATGTTGGTGCGCCTGGACCAGGCCGATGCTGAGGAACTGCGCGATTTGTTCGAAAAAGCCTGGCGGCGCGCGGCGCCCAAGCGTTTGGTGGCACAATGGGATGCCGTCCGTAGCGCGGTGAGTGAAGCGATCCCGTAAAAATTGTTCCCTACCCTGCTTGCCAAAGGAAAGTAAACTATGCGTCAATTTATGTATCTCTCCCTGTTACTACTGCAATTTTCCCATCACGGATCTACAGAAGAGCGTGCAGTTTGTCAGTGATGGTGGCAATTGCTTTTTTCAGCTAAAATACACCGTACAGGACGGGTGTTTTTCGGAGCTGATGATTAATGGCGAGGCGTAAAGTGGGCATGTTGCGTATTACATCCTGCGTAATCGACTCAACCATTCCGCACTACGTAACACACTTTTAGGAAATTCTTACCGTGACTCAACCAACGCAACCACCTACCATCATCTTGATCACCGGTATCATGGCTGCCGGCAAATCGACCATCGCCCAGGCTCTGGCCGAACGCCTGCCCTACAGCGTACATTTGCGCGGTGATCTCTTTCGCCGCCTGATTGTCAATGGTCAAGCCGAGATGGGTTTTGAACTTTCGGCCCAAGCGCTGGCCCAACTCCATCTGCGCTACGACATCGCTACCACTGTGGCCGAGATGTATCTGGTCAGCGGCTTTACGGTTGTCTATCAAGATATCATTATTGGCGAGACGCTGGTGGAAATTGTCCACCAGTTTCAGCAACACCCAGTGCATGTGGTTGTGCTCTGTCCGGACGCGGCGACAGTCACTTCGCGTGGACAGCTATTTTTCTGAAATAACCTAAAAGATATTTCCGCTCTAATAATAGACTTTCCAACGGCTTACCAGCCAGCTGGGGATTATAACCGATGAGTTGCCTTTTTTGTAAATAAATTTGAAAATTGAGCCACCATCTTGATCTTGTCGAACATTTGTGCTAGGATGCATTGGGTCGCATATCGGGGAGTAGCATACAGAGGAGTCAGTTACGACATGAATGCAGATGCCTTTCGCCATTTCTACGGCTATCACTTCACTGAAAATCGCATAATATGGGATAGATATATCACTCAACTGGCTCATGAACAGTTCACGCAAGCTGTGGGCTACTCACACGGCTCTGTCCGCGATCAAATCGTTCATCTCATCAGCGTGGACGATATATGGTTCAGCGAACTGCAAGGCGTCGAGCCCTCAGAACCGTTTTCTCTTGCGAGCTTCGATGATCGGAAAATTATTCGCGCGCATTGGGACAGCGTTGAGCAACATATGCGCGAGTATCTTGCAGAATTGCGCGACCATAGGTTGTTCGATAAGCCAATCGTAGAACCAGAAGAAGACAAAGACCTCCTCGTGTGGCAAGTGCTTCTTCATGTGGTTAATCACGGCACCGATCATCGTGCCCAACTGCTCAGACTCCTCAACGATTTGGGCGTTAAAACAGTGTCACAAGATTATATTTTCTACGTCTATGACAATCCTATATGACAGTGCAATGCATGCTGCTGAAGGAGCTATCGATGAACAAATCTGAACTTCTACATTGGTTACAGGCAGAGTATCAACAATGGGCAGCGTTGCTCGATCAGATTGGCCCGGCGCGCATGGATCAACCCGGCGTCAACGGCGACTGGTCGATCAAAGATATTGTCGCGCACCTGACAGGCTGGCAACCCCGATTGATCGCCCGCATACAGGCCGCCCAACGCGGCGAACCAGCACTGCCGCCACCCTGGCCAGCACACCTACAAACGGATGATGAAATCAATGCGTGGATCTATGCGGCCAATCACGATCGCTCGGTGCGCGAAGTTCTAGATGAATCGCATCAAGTATTTCAGCAACTCCTCGCCGCCATTGAAGGCTTACCCGATGATGTCCGGATCGATCCTGCGCACTACCTTGTGTGGTTAGACGATCAGCGTTTCCCGGCGGGTGAATTCTTTGACCATTTCCATGATGATCATGAGCCAGACGTGCGTGCGTGGTTGGCGCGCATAGAGAAATAATCGTTGCAGCCCAACGCGTGCTATTTTTCCCGCTTGTCGAAATAGGTCCAGCCATCTAACTCCGGTGGCTGGATGCCCAATTGTGTTAAGATCACATGGGTGAGCATAATAGTCTTTGGTGTGCCTGCGCAATCGAGTTGTTCGGCTCTTCGTTGACCGGTTGACTCATAGGGTCGATCCGCTGTGCACTGTGGATAACCACCAAACGCTAAAGCGGGAAAGGATATGGAACGCGCGTGATCGGAGCAAGAAATCGGGTTAATCAAATGTTCGGCGCAGGCACTGCGCCGCTGCAGCCGGTGCGTCTAGCCGTCCACGTCGCGACTGTACAGCACACGGCTGTAGGTAGTCTCGAAGCCAACTGACTCATATCCGCACGATAGTCTGGATCGCTCTGCCAATGGCGTACAAACTCAGCATCGTGCGAGTGGAAGTTGTAGTGGTCAGCGAACGAATCGTTGTAAAGATCGGCCCAAGCCTGTGGATCGTGGTCTCCATCGCGCAGGTGGTAGCCCGGTGGGAACACAGGCACCGGAATCGGCTCGGACAGAGCACGGCGCATACGCAGAAAGTAACGCACTGGTACAAACCCATGTCGCTCGATCAACGCCTGGCGCTCGCGCTCTTTGTCGTGTGCCGTCACACGCAACTTCACGCGCCCGCGGGTGCGTAACTGCGCCTCGGCCCATGCAAACATCTGTGGCTCGATCCGGTCTGTGCGATGCGCAGGGTGAACTTTGAACCACAGAAAGCCGTCATTATCAGCCGTATCCTCAGCTACGTAGAGCTGGGCAAAGCCGACGAGTTCGCCAGGCGCGTGCTCATACAGCCGCAGGCAGTTTACCGGATCGAAGCTAGGCTCGTTGAACTCCTCACGTAGTTCCGTTACCGAAGACCCCTCCTCGACAGGACGCGCAGCATAACACCCTTCAATGATGACGAGGCCAGTTGGCAAAACGATGATCCACTCAGCGAGGTCATTTGTCGACCAGTCATACCGCTGATAACGTGCCGGGCGCCCATTTTTGAGTGGTCGGAGTACCTGCGCTTCCAGTCGCTGCCAATCATAATACAGGTGATAGCCACCGGCAGCGTCAAGTCCGTTACGCATGTGTGCCGGCAACGGGCGGTAAAAATCATCCGTGTGAACCAGTGTGCTAGCCGGATGTACTTGATGAAGGGCACGAGCAATAGATGATTTTCCAGAGGCACTATGACCATCAATAGCAATGAGTGTTGGTGATGGTGGCTTCAACTGCGCGAGCAAAGCCAAGACGGAGGATACGGAGGTGTGCATAAGCTCATTCTGTGAGATATGATAAACCACGACAAGGGAAGTTGCACCACAGGAACAGCAGTTCGTTTGCCTCGATCACCAGTAAGCCGCGTGTCGGGTAAGGAGACAGGATTACTCCTGTCCCCTCCCCTCAGAACCGGTACTTGCACCTTTCAATCGGTTGCCTCCTAGGCGCGGCTCAAGCGGGTGCCCTCTGGGCGCAAACGCCCTCGTGAAAGGACGCGATAATCGTCATCTTCACGATACTGGCAGGGAGCGATTTAGCTTACGCCTATGGTGCACCAGCGTATGTTGCCATAGCTATCGGGTACCCCTTGGGTGGCCTTCCCACATGAAGTCGTTAGCCCTGGGTTCTCGTGACGAGACACCCGATGGAAGTCTGCTCTCTTTCGAGCGGGGTGATGTTGTTTGTACTCAACCCCTATCCATTTCATTACAAAATGGCTTTTGCTTTCTCCATCTTCCCTTACCTGCTGTTCTATGACCGCCCCTTACGCGCCCAAAGGGCACCCGGCTTCCCTTGTGGGAGAACAACAGGCTTACCACCGCTTGCCCTGAGCGCAGCCGAAGGGTTCCGTGCGGATACCTGTGTGACGTAGACCCCGCCTCTACCCCGGAGATTCTGCATCTGCGCTGGATGAGTTCGGAGCATCCAGACTTGACCGTTCGGCTGAGCTCACGCCGAAGCCTCTTGCCCTTTTGGCCCAGGTGTATCACCAGCTTTCACCTGTTGCTCGTAACGAGGCTGTAGCGATTCGGGTACCCTTTGGGTGCTGTTGGTCATATCACACCACCCTAGTCCCCGATGCCATGCTGTTAGGCATCGTCGCTTCTGTTCACACGTAGGCGACCGTTTCAAAAAAACGAGGATACATTGTCCCTCTGCTTCGCACCCCGCCGTTGCCAGCGACGGGGGTGCCCTCTGGGCCAAGGTAGGCGGTGCCCTGAGCGTAGCCGAAGGGGTACTGATTGCAGAAAATCAGGTTACATCAAGATTATTCCTGTGTAACAGCTATCAACACGACTTCGTGTCGCACCCGAACGTGTCAGTTCAGCCGCCCGTGTAGGCGGGCGAAGCCCCGCCCGAACGGGTCGGCTGCAACTGATGGTTAGCAGTCTGCGTACGATCACTTCGTGGCCGCGCCGACAAGGCACTCACCCGGCACCTCGAACCCACCAGG
>JBBRVA010000555.1:0-5727 GCA_038247295.1 Caldilineales bacterium
CTGCCCCAGTCCCACCGTCACTGCCATTACGTTAAGAACCGTTACAAGTCGTCGGTGCGGTTTGTAACCGCACTGTCTGGTTTGAACGGAGACGGGCGGTTACAAACCGCACCTACGAAATTCCTTACCTTAATGGCCGTGAGTCTCACCGTCCGGCCCATCAATGGATACGTAGGTTATAGGCAGCGATATGAGTGGGCAGGCAGCATACGCGCGAGGGATGCCATCCACTAATATTGAGCCCAAAAACTTACATGTCCCTTACTATATGTTATCACGATCAGCGAAGTCAACGCAATACCCAGCGATGTTTCTTACATTTCGCTGACAATTATTGACAAAAAATTTAAGCTAAAACTTATCAGTCAAGTATAAATTTAATTAGGCTTTATTTACAGTATTGTAAGCATAAATAAGGTTTTTGTAAGCTTTCAAATATTTTATTTAGAGTATGATATATGTAGGTGTGATTAACGAATGCCTACAGTCTGGGTTGCAATCGACGCCCAATCGACATAGTGGGCAACATCTGGTCTTTATTTAGACCCTATAACACGACATCCATCCAAACCCTAACCGAAAAAGTGGTGAAGTAATTCGATCATATTTGACAAACTTAACTTGAAAGGTAGAACTATGCGTCTCTTTCCCCCTCAAAAACTTCATCTCCGTGTGCTTGCCAATCAATTATTATTGCTCCGCAATCGTCACTTTATTATTATCGATCTGCTCATTTTTTGTATTACGCCTGCCCTAGCGCTCTTTTTGCGCACTGAGACAACGACAGGTATCTACACATGGGACTTAGTCCTTTATACCCTCTTGGCGCTTGTGATCAGGCTGCTAATTTTTTATGCCTTCGGCTTATATCGACGATTCTGGCGCTATGCCAGCAGCGCCGAGTTGAGCCGCATGGTAAAGGCGATTGGCAGCGCTACTGTGATCATTGCAGTTTGCTTTTTTGTCGCCAAGGCCTTCGATTTTGGCCAGTTGCCGCGTTCAGTGCCCTTTATTGACGCGTTGCTCGCGCTGATATTGGTGATTGGTAGCCATGCGAGCATTCGTATGACAGAAAGTTGGCGACGCGGCGCGCGCGATAACAGTGGCGTAATCAACGTCGCCATTATGGGGGCGGGCCATACTGGGGAGATGATTGCCCGTGAAATCCAAAATAATCCCCAGCTCAATCTCTGCCCGATCGCTTTTCTGGATGACGACCCCACCAAACACGGGATGCACATTCACAATATTCCCGTACTAGGCGATCGCAACCAGTTGTGGCAATTGGTCGAACGCCACGATATTAAGCGCGTTATTATTACCATGCCGGCGGCGCCGGGCCGCGAAGTACGCCAGGTGGTTGCGTTATGCCGGCAAATTGGCCTAAAAACCCAAATCATGCCTGGCCTGCCGGAGCTGATCAATGGCAAGGCCAGTGTCAATCATTTGCGCAATATCCAGATTGAAGATCTGTTGCGCCGCGAACCGATCCAGACCGATATGGCAGCCATCCATGAATTGGTCTATGGCAAACGCGTCTTGATCACCGGTGGCGGCGGTTCAATTGGCAGCGAACTCTGCCGCCAAATTCTGCGCTGTAAACCGGCCCAATTAATTTTGATCGGCCACGGTGAAAATTCGATCTTTGAGATTAGCAACGAATTGCAGCGCATCCAGCACGAGTTGCAGGCGAATACGGAGCAGAGCGGTCGCTGTGCGCCCCACAGCATCATCCCTGTGATTGCCGATTTACGCTTTACGGAGCGGATTCATCACATCTTTGATAGCTACCGGCCGCAGATTGTCTTCCACGCCGCCGCCCACAAACATGTGCCGTTGATGGAAGCACACCCCAGCGAAGCGATCACCAACAACATCTTGGGCACTAAAAACCTGCTTGATGCCGCGGTCGCCGTCCAGGCCGAACGCTTCGTGATGATCTCCACCGACAAAGCGGTAAACCCGACCAGCGTGATGGGCGCCAGCAAACGTAGCGCCGAGTTTCTGGTCCATCAAGCCGCCCAGCAGAGTGGCCGCCCCTACATGGTGGTGCGTTTTGGCAATGTTTTGGGCAGCCGCGGCAGTGTGGTCCACACGTTCAAACAACAGATTGCGGCCGGTGGCCCTGTGTGTGTTACCCATCCCGATATGGTGCGCTACTTCATGACGATTCCAGAAGCCGTGCAACTGCTGCTGCAAGCTTCTGTGCTGGGCAAGGGCGGCGAAGTTTTTATGTTGGACATGGGTGAACCGGTCAAGATCGTAAATCTTGCGCGCGATTTGATCGAGCTTTCCGGGCTCGAAGTGGGGCGTGATATCGAGATCGCCTATACGGGGATACGCCCCGGTGAAAAGCTTTTTGAGGAGATGTTTACGCCCGGTGAAACCTATACGCGCACCCACCATGCCAAGGTGCTGATGGCGGCCAACGCCAGCCATTGTATCCCCAACGATCTAAACGAAGCGATTGGCGGCTTAATCGCAGATGCCTGGCGCAATGATGATAAGGCAATCTTACGCGGCTTGAAAAACTTACTACCCGAGTTCCAACCACCGTCGGCTGCAAGCGACGCGGCCCCACAGCAGTCTCAGCCGGCAAAACCTGACCTTACCCACGCCCTTGTCTTAGAGCCAGCGATGGGAGATTAGTGCGCGCCAATGGTTAATGAGCCATTGGGGTTAATGAGCCATTGGGGTTAATGAGCCATTGGCGCGCACTGTATCAGCAGAGATATGACAGCAGTTGCAAAAATCTAACGCAAAGGCGCGAAGCAGCAAAGGTGCTATGCAGGTTATCCAGCTTCCTGCGCCTTTGCTGCTTTGTGTCTTTGCGTTACACTGTAAGCCTAGCTACGCCCGACTAGAAGAGGAGACCCTTGATGGTACAAAATCGCATTCCGCAATGGCGAACCGCGTGGGGATTATGGTTTAAATCCGCGCTGGTAGCCAGTTTACCCCTGTTGCTCATGCTGCTAACCCCTGGCCAGACGCAGGCCCAAAGCTGTGTACTTTACCCGTCACCCCATCTCCGTTTTGGCGTCAACGTCGATACCGATGGCGGCAAACACGTGGCAGATTACGATATGGAGGCATTAAACGCGCACTGGTATCTAGACTACAAGGCACAACTGACCCCGGCGCGGCCCGCCAATATGGACTATACGCAGATGGTGCGCGTGGGTATTTGGCAGAACAAAACATTGACCCAGACCGTCGGTCCGATCGTTGATGCCAACCCAGGCATGCACTGGATTGTGGGCAACGAACCAGATCGCTCTGGGCAGGATGGCTTGACGCCGGCTACCTATGCCCGCTTCTACCATGAAGTCTATACCTTTCTGAAAGCACGCGACCCTAGCAGCCAGGTCGGGGTCGCCGGAGTAGTGCAAGCCACCCCCCTACGGTTGCGCTACTTGACGATGGTCTTAGACGAGTATCAGGCGCGCTATGGCGCACCACTGCCCACCGACTTATGGAATTTGCATGGCTTCATCTTGCCAGAGAATTATATTTGGGGCGCTTCGATCCCACTTGGCTTGGAGGATTTTGCCGCGGAGGGCAAACAGTATGGTGTTGGCGACCACGGTAACCTGACCATTTTTAAGGTGCAGATTGTGAACTTTCGCCAGTGGATGGCCGACCACGGCTATCGCGACAAACCGTTGAGTATTTCCGAATACGGCATCCTGTTGCCGCCAACGCATGGCTACCCCTATGCTACTGTGCGCAATTTTATGCTGGAGAGCTTCGATTTTTTTCTAAACACCACCGACAGCACCACCGGCTATCCGGCGGACGCCAACCGACTGGTGCAAAACTGGTCATGGTTTAGCTTGAATAGTCCACCGTATGATGCAAACACGGGCATCGGCTTTAACGGCAATCTATTTAATCCCACCACCCATGCGTTCGAGCCACTGGGGCTCGATTTTGCCAACTACGTGGCCAGCGTGACCAACGACAAGCCGGACCTGGCGCTGACCAATCTGCAAGTGACCCCGGTGACAATGGTCATGACAAGTACATCCCCTGTCACCGTGACCGCCCACCTAAGCAACAAAGGTGGCAACGACTCACAAGGAGTCGTAGTGCAGCTTTGGCTGATTGATGCAACGGACAATCGCACACTCCTCAGCCAAAGCGACCCCATCGCCACGATCGGCGCCGGCTGTGGACCCTTGCCCGTCCAATTGACCTGGCAACCCACAGCGCTGCCGGTTGGCGTCTATACCCTGGCCGTGGAAGCAGGTGCCGCCAACGGCGACCAGGAAAGCAATACCGCCGACAATATTGGGCGCCAAAGTTTCCTCGTGCTTAATGAAGCCTTGACTAATTTTATCTACCTGCCGTTAATCGGAAACTAGCTGAATTAATTGAGTAAGCGTTCGCCTTTGGGTAAACAGGGAGACAGGGAGACAAGGAGACAGGTAAACTGGGGGACAAGCTCGTACTACCTGTTTACCTGTTTACCTGTTTACCTCTACTTTTACATTTTGCCCTGCGTTCTGTCTGCTCCACCGCTACCCATCGATCGCTATCACCTGGCCGGCTTCCAAACCGGCAATGACTTCTACTAGTTCCTCGCCCAGAATGCCGACGGCAATGGTCACTTCATATAGTTTATCACCTTCTTGCAGCAAGACGTAGTAAAGCTGATCTTTCTCGCGTAACGCGGCGCGGGGAATGACCAAGGCATCTTGTTTGCTCTCCAACGCCGCGCTCACCGCCACCGTCATCGATTCGTCTAGCTTGGCATTGTCTGGTGTATTCATCAGCGCCACTTCAACGAGTGAGCCAGAGCTAGTGCCAAAGGGGCGCGGCAGCGCTGTGATCACCCCTTCGAGTGGCCCACCCAGCAAATTAGCCGCGCCAATCCGCACCGGCAGGCCCTCGCGTAGGGGCACGAGTTGGGCGCGGGGTAAATTGAGTTCAATTTTGAAGCTCGATGTATCCACCAGCCGTGCCACCGGATCATTGGCCGCCACAGGAATCTCTTTACCTTCTTCTTTGCTTAATTTAATAAAGCGCACCTCGCCATCAAAGGGCGCCTTGAGTTGACCATCGAGAATGCTCTGTTTAAGTTTGGCGAGATTAAATTCGGCCTTGCGCAAATTGAGCACATAAATGGAACTGATCTTCTCCTTCATCCGGCTGAGGCGTAACTTGGCCAGGGTTAGCTCTAGTTCGTAGCTAGCCGAGGTCAGTGCAGCCACCTGACTGTCTTGGGCGGCACTCGTTTGTGCATCCGGCGCCTGCATTTCGAGCAGGGACAGCGTTAGTTCAGCTTCACGGCGATCATAGATCAGATCTTCTTCGGCCTGCGCCAGATCTTCTTGGGCGGTCTCGACGGCCAGTTGCGCAAATTCCAGATCCAGTTCCAGGCCCTCTTCTTCCAAGACAGCAATCACATCGCCCGCTTTGACGCGCGCCCCATCCTCGACATAGACTTGAGCCAGGTTGCCGGCGCGGCGAAAAACCAGATCCTCTTGGTTGGTGGGGATAACACGGCCGGTATAACTTTCGCGCTGCACCACTTCACCGCGCACCACGGTGTAGAAGGTCTGCACTGCGGGCACAGGAGTCGCCCCCCCTTTGGCGGAGCGGTTAAGCGCAAGCGGCGTGGGCGTTGGCTGCCGACCCAGGCGACAACTGGCCAGCAGCAACACCAGGATACACAATACAATCGCAAGTGGGGAGTAAGTTTTGCTTGATTTAATCATAATTTCC
>JBBRVA010000556.1:0-5719 GCA_038247295.1 Caldilineales bacterium
GTTATCAATCATTGCCGCCAGCAAGTTGTTGGCCGCGGTCACGGCGTGGATATCGCCCGTCATGTGCAGATTGAATTGCTCCATCGGTACGACTTGGCTGTAGCCACCACCGGCCGCGCCACCTTTGATACCAAAGGTAGGGCCTTGCGACGGCTGGCGGATGGCAATCGTCGCCGTCTTGCCAATATGCTGCATGGCCTGGCCCAGGCCCACCGTCGTGGTCGATTTGCCCTCGCCCAGCGGCGTGGGGGTGATCGCCGTTACCACGACATATTTGGCATTCGGGCGGTCTTTTAACTTCTCAATCGCCTCCAACTTGATCTTGGCCATATTTTCGCCATAAAACTCAATATCAGCGCGGCTCAAGCCCATCTTTTCGGCAATCGCTTCGATCGGTTCGAGGGTTGCCGCTTGCGCAATTTCTATATCGCTGGGAACTTTTTTGGTCGTCACGTTCAGTTTACTCCTCTTTTGTGGGCTTATTTGTCTCAACTGTTTATGCCTACCGCAAACGATACTGTCAGAATCTGTTTTTCTTGGCGTTCTTTGCGGTTAAAATTGGGGGTTGCACAACAAATTTTAACCGCAAAGAACGCCAAGAACGCAAAGGATTAGAGTCCATTTACCTTACGTCGGATCCCCACGGCCATAGGTACAACATTAAAATTTAGTAGCAAACCCAATTTTTTGTTCATAAGTTTTAGATGCGAAAGCAATTGTGCATCGTGGATCGCGGTGAATTTTTCGACTGCTTTTAGTTCAACGATCACCAGATCTTCGACCAAAAAATCGAGTCTGAATCCACAGTCAAGATTTACACCTTTATAGATAATTGGTATCGACTTCTGGCGTTCAAAACGGCGGCCATGAATCATAAACTCGTGAGCGAGGCACTCCTCATACGCCGATTCCAACAAACCTGGTCCCAAATAGCGATGAACCTCAATTGCCGATCCAAGTACAAAATTAGAAATCTCATCCTCACGTGTCATCATAACTTAACTCACCTTTTCTTCGCGCTCTTTGCGTTCTTTGCGGTTAAAATTGTTGTTACCTATATAGATTCTCCGCCATATCAAATGCGCAAATTGATCTTATAATGCGCGTCGGTGATCGCCGGTCGGTTGAGCGTAAACGGTCTAATATCATGGAGTGTATGACCATCGATCGCCAATTCGCTAAAAATCTTACCGATCAAACTGGCGAACTTGTAGGCGTGCCCAGCGCCAATAAAGACATAGACGTGCGGGTGTTCGGGCAGATGATCGAGGATAAAATCACGGTCGGGCGGCATTTCGTATAGGCATGTTTTGGTGTAGAGCTTGGGTCCAACAAAACGGGGAATGCGGGTCGTCAAGAATGTATCTAACTCCTGTTCGCGCTCGGTTACTGGGTCGAAAGTACGTGTTTCGGCAGTAACGACTGGCCCGCTAGCATCGATGGCGGCCTTGGTCGCTACTTCGCCGTAGACTGGGAAGCCGTAAATGCTGCGCTCATCCTTCCACTGGAAAACTGGGAAACGGCCGATGCTAAACTCCTTGAGATGGGGCGTCGCATAGTAGGTAACCTGTTCCTTTGTCACGATAAAGGGCAGTTGGATGCCAAAAGGGGCGAGCATCCGATTTGTCCATGCGCCCGCTGCGATGATCAACTTGCGGCCGTGGAAGGTGCCTTGTGCGGTTTCAACGGTTACGCCATCACGGTGCGGGGTGACGGTGTGGACGGGGCATTCGTCGAGCAGGGTGGCACCATAGCCGCGCGCCAGGGCAATATGGGCGGCGTTGCCCTTGTTTGGATTGGCAATGCCGGTACGCGCCTGATAAAGCGCAAAGACTTCCCGATCGGGGTGAAACTGGGGGAAGCGGTAGCTCAGTTCCGTGTGGCTCAGCTGTTCAAACGGAATGCCCGCATTCGTCATTGCCGTGGCGTAGGCGTCGACGAATTGGCGATAAGGGCTGTCCACATAGGCAATCTGTACACCACCCGTAATCGTCACGGGGTTGACACCCGACTCTTCCGCTACCGTTGCCCAAGCAGCATAGGTATAAGGCGTCAGCCGAGCGTACTTTTCTTGATGATAGGCCAGGCGGATAATGCGCGAATGATCTTGCGAACCACCATTGTGGTGAAAGAGCTTGAACTGCTCAATCCCAAGCACGTCGGCGCCGGCGCGGCGTGCTAACCAGTAAAGAGCGGCGCTACCAATCCCACCGCAGCCCAGGACGATATACTCAAAGTCGGTCTTCATCTGTCTTTCGTCCCCTCTGGCACACTGGCGGCTAATGAGGCCGTGTCGTTTTGGGCCTGGCGTTGGCCAGCTCTGATCGGCTGGCGTGGCAGCAGTTTGGCCCGATGCACAATCTCGGCTACCGTCTCTTCCTGACGATAGGCCATCAGATGGACGCCGTGGACGCCTTCGATTTCACGCACTTGCTGGATGATCTCAATACAGATGCGTTTGCCTTCTTCCGCCTTCTGTTTTTGTGGCGTCTTGGCCAGGCGTGCCACCACTTCGTCGGGAATCCAGACGCCGGGCACTTTGGTGCGCATAAACTCGGCCACCTTTTCTGAGCGTAACGGACCGACACCAATCAGAATGTAAACTTTTTCGTGCAGCCCTAAGTCGCGCACGCGCCCCATAAACTGCTGCAAGCGCGGCAGATCATAACAATATTGGGTCTGAATAAAATCGGCGCCGGCCTCAATCTTCTTGGCTAGACGCAAGGGTCGCCAATCAAATGGCGGCACAAACGGGTTTTCCACCGCGCCCAGAAAGAGTTTAGGCGGCGTACTTAGCTTGCGTCCGCTCAGAAACATGCCTTTGTCGCGCATAATACGCGCCGTATGCAGCAGATGCATCGAATCAAAGTCAAAGACCCGTTTTGCCTGTGGCTGGTCACCCGCCGTCACATCGTCACCGGTTAAGCAGAGTACATTTTGCACCCCTAACGCCGCCGCGCCCAGCAGATCGCCTTGAATCGCAATGCGGTTGCGGTCGCGGCAGCCAATCTGGAAGACGGGTTCGTAGCCGGCACGTGTCAGCAGGGCGCAACAGCCCAGGCTGCTCATGTGGCAGTTGGCGCCAGAGCCATCGGTCGCGTTGATCGCGTCGCATACCTCCGCCAATACCAGTGCATTGCGGTAGACATCTTCCGGGTTGGCGCTGTCCGGCGCGTTCAACTCGGCCGTCACCGCAAAGCGGCCGGAACGCAAGACGCGCTCCAGCCGGCTGTTGGCGCGTACGGGACGATGATCGGTATGCTGCTCTGCCATATCGTCTCTCTAAAAATCTGTGTTTATCTGTGGAAATCTGTGTGCAAATTTTTGCTATTGCGTTGTACGATCACCGCGTGCCGCGCGGCGAGCTTCGCGGGCGGCGCGCCGATCATCGCTGGCGTCGGTCACAACGGCTACCCCGCTTTGGGTGGCGGCGGAAGCTTTGGCGGCGGCATCCGCTTTGCGCGTCTGGATCAAGTAGCGCGTGCAATCTTCATCATGGCCCATCAGCACATCCGCCGCGTAGATGGTGTTGCGAATCGCCTCTTCCAACGGATTGGTGATGGCGCAGGTCATGCCAGAAGCCATTGCCATGGCGATAAATGCACTGTTGATCAGGTGACGATGCGGCAAGCCAAAGCTGATATTGCTGGCCCCGCACATCGTGTTACAGCCTAATTCTTCCCGGATCATGCGCACCAGCGTAAAGAGATCGGCGCCGGCCGTGCGGATTGCGCCGACCGGCATCGCCAATGGGTCGATAATCACGTCTTCGCGGGCGATGCCGTAGCTCTCAGCCCGCTCGACGATCTTCTTGGCCACGGCAAAGCGGACGCGCGGATCGTAGCTGATCCCCGACTCATCGTTGCTGATCGCAATCACCGGCACGTTATACTCGGCCACCACCGGCAACACCGCTTCGAGCCGATCTTCTTCACCGGTCACGCTGTTGATGATCGGGCGGCCCTTGGCCACTTTGATGCCCGCAATCAAGGCCGGGACGACGCTGCTGTCAATACAAAGCGGTACATCGGTAACCGACTGGATCAGTTCGATCACCTTGACCATCAGATCGGGCTCAGTTTTATGCGGCTCGATGCTCGTAACGCCCACATTCACATCCAGAATATGTGCACCCGCAGCGATTTGTGCTTGCGCATCGCGCAAGACGCGGCTAAAATCGCCGGCCAGCATCTCGGCTTCCAACTTCTTGCGTCCCGTCGGGTTGATGCGCTCGCCGATGATCACAAAGGGATAATCAGGGCCAATCGAGACTGATTTCGTCGGGGATTTCACAACAGTTTTCATCTTTACTCCTATCACTTACTTGTTACAATTATTTTTGGGGTCAGCCCGCGGTTGAGTCTACTTTTCTAATTCTGACAGCGGAATCCAACCGGTTGGGTGTTGCTGATCAATGCCTTCGAACATGTTGATCCAGGCTGAACTGTTTTGTAATTGACGGTTAAGCGGTGCCTGTAGATCCAGAATATCGTCGCCATCGATAGGCATCGCACGGCTGCGTTCCCAAGCCTGCACCCAAACACACTTCATCTCTGGGATCACTTCGCAGTTTCCGTTGGCGCGCACCCCGCCACATGGGCCGTTGCGGAGATTTTTTGGGCAGTTCATCGGACAGGTCATGCCCGTGCTGTGGAGAATGCACTGGCCGCACATTTGGCAGTTGAAGAGATAGCCCTTGCTTGTCTTTTCCGCCCAGATCATCAACCGTTCTGTTGCGTTTGGACTGATGCGTTTCAAAAACGGATAGAGCACCTTTACCCCGCGTTTGGTCCAGGCGTAGCTGCGCTCTAACAGCGCTGGGTGATTTTTGATCCATTCGCTGCCCGGCCAGCGTTTGGCTTCTTTCATCAGTGTGGTTGTCATAATTCGGCTGGGTGGTGAAAATCGCCATTTTGTTTGGTGCGCAGCGTGAGTGCTTGAATGCGCTGGGAAAGACGACCGGCTGTTGTTACGATCAGCCGGATCAATTCGTCGCGTTGCTCGGGTGGCGGAAAGCGAAAGAAAGGGCCAAACATACACAGAGCGGCGACAACATGTTGATCGGCGTCGTGGATCGGCGCCGCAATGCTCACCAGGTCAGGATCACGTTCGCGATAATTCCAGGCATAGCCCTGGTCCCGAATCTGCGCCAGCTCCTGGCGCAGCTGTGCTGGAGTGGTCAGCGTGTTAGCTGTATATACTTCGAGTGGGCGCGCTAGATACTCATCCAAGGCCGCAGGGCTCCATTGCGCCAAGTAGAGTTTGCCATCCGATGTGCAGTAGAGGGGCAGGCGCTTGCCAATCCAGTTGCGCAGTTGCCATTCGCGCCAGCTATCGATCTGATCGACCGTAAGGGCCGTATCGCCATCGGGCATGCTCAGTGAAATCGTTTCACCCGAAAGCTGGGCTAGTTCCTGCATATAAGGGCGAGCTAACGCGATCAGGCTGCGGGGATAGGCCACCTGGGCGGCCAGTGTGACGATCTGATCACCAATGCGAAAGCCTTCGGGCTGGACAACGCGCTCGACCGCGCCAATCGTTTCTAGGGTGGAAAGCATGCGCGATACTGTGCTTTTGGGCAATGCGACCTGACGGGCGATGTCGGCTAGACTCGTCCCCGCGGGCTGGGCTGCAACTGCGCTCAGAATCTCAAATGCACGCTTGAGCGATTGAACATCCGCCATTGGTCAAGTTACCCTGTCCGTCACAGAAGAAGGTA
>JBBRVA010000557.1:0-5713 GCA_038247295.1 Caldilineales bacterium
CTTCAATAAACTTGGTCACCGTGCCATCGATGCTAACTAAGGCGCGTTGAAACGGGGTGAGGGTGCGCAAGTTCACTGGCCGCAGATCGAGCGGGCGGCTGCCTTGTGCCGACAACAGATCGGCAAAGGGATCGAAACCGTTCTGCCGGTTGCCATTGCCGTTGTACGTTCCATTCATCAGCGATGCGACGGTACTGTTTTGGATCATCATGATAAACTCGCTTGCCATATACGTAGTGCATTTGCATCGGTTAGCGACGGCACAGTGGATATCGGTCACCGATAGACTCACGCAAAGATCGGTGAGACCATTAGGGTGGTGACAACCGCTATGATCATCATGCCATAGGATCATTCTTGATCAAGGGTGCAGAGCACAAAGTGAACAGTGCTCTACACCCTGCCACTGGCACCATTGTCTTGGGTTTTAGGCTGCAGGCTTGCTGGCATCGCTCCCGGTTGTCAGTGCATTGGTGGCATTGGAGACAGCGCCCGTCAAGCTGCTCCACAGCGCCTTGGCTTGGTCATCCAGGTCATCCCAGGCCAATCCGGCGCGCAGATGGGTGCGCACAGGCAGGCCACTACTAAGGGGATTGATGCCATGTTCGTTACGGCGTGTGTGACTGATTTGAGTTGTCTTTTTCATATTGTTGCCTCTTGTCTGATCAATGTCGTTGATGGTTGAGTTGTTTCAATGCTATTTCCAAGATAGCGCACCTACGTGGCATGAACGTGGTATAGACGTGGAGGCATCTACCTCTGGGGAAAGTTGAAGGGAAGCTTTTGGTTATCTGCTGTATCTTGGCAGCCAGTGTTTAAATCCGTGTTCAAAATATAGGTGAAGCCGGATTAGATAAATATCGCGACTGAGAGTAGCAAATGCCATGAGACACTAGAATTCTAATGTCTCATGGCATTTGCTACTCTCAGTCGCCAATTTAAATTGTGCCAAAAAATGGGCCAGCCCGGCTACTCTTCCGGTGTAAAGAGTGCCGTGAGATCGACTGTGAACCCTTCTAGTAAGCGTGAAGTCGCCTGCTCGCCCAGCTTAAACTCGCCATGTACAGCATAGTGCTGCTCGCTAAGTGAAAGCACCGTGATCGTGCGGTATTCAGGATCAATTAGCCAATATTCTGGAATCCCGGCCCAAGCGTATTCGCGGCGCTTTTTCACCAAATCGCGATTGCGGTCATCGGGGCTGAGCACTTCCATGACCAAGTCCGCGCCGTCCCAATACTTGTTGTTGCGGCGCTGGCTATGCGCTTTAAGCATAAAAACGACATCCGGTTCACGATATTTGTTGAGACCTACTTTCACGCGTAGGGGGGCCAAGAGCACTTTGCCTAGATTACGCGCTTTGACAAATTTTGCCAACATCTGCGCAAGCATAAATACAAGGTCTTGATGCAATTCAGTTGGCATTTCCAGCACCTCAATGTAACCGTGGGAATATTCGATTAGGTGATTGGTATCCAACTCTAAATAATCTTCTTCGGTCCATTGCCCTTGGTTGGGGAAGAGGTGCGCAATTTCCCAGACCGGTTCACCGGCTTCAAATTTGGATTTTTCAATTTCCGTCTCTGGCCCACCATTTTTTCCTGATGTGGCTTCTGCCTGGGTGCTTCGTTCACGCGTTGGCGATAAGTTAGCAGCCATTATATCCTCCTTATCTTGCCGGAAATGGTTCGCCCTAAGGTAGATATATTATACCACAACAGGGTTGCCGGTCACTTACAGCACCTGTGTGATCGGCTTGATCAATAACTCTGGCACGTGGACGCGCGCCGGCAGACCGGCGACAAAAAGCGCGGCGGCGGCGACATCATCCGGTTGCAAGATACGGGCTTTGTGTTCGTCGCTGACTTTCACGGGGCGGTCGTCGAGGATCGGCGTGTTGATTTCGCCCGGCGAAATCACGGTGGCGCGGATGCCGTTGTCTTTTTCTTCGAGCGCAATCACCTGCATCAAGGCTGCGGCGGCATGTTTGGACGCGCTGTAAGCTGCACCGGCCAGGGTGCTGGGGCGCACACCAGAAAGCGACGAAATCGTAATGAGCAACCCGTCGCGCCGTGCCCTCATCTGCGGCAGCACGGCGTGCGCCAGGTTAAAGACCCCGGTCGTGTTGACTTCGAGCAGATAGTCCCACGATTCTGGTTTAATCTCATCCATCCGGCGTGCGCGGATATTGACGCCGGCATTGTTGACGACGATGTCCAGCGCGCCGAATTCCTGATCGATCCATGCGATTAACGAGGCTACTTGGGTGCGGTCGGCTACGTCGGCCACAAAATAGCGAACCGGTTTTGCGGCTTGAATGGCGGCACACGTTTGTTCCAATTTATCTTGTCGCCGTCCGGTGATCACAACCTGTGCGCCCGCTTGGGCAAAACTTTTGGCAATCGCCTGACCAACGCCCGTACCACCGCCGGTGACCAAGGCGATTTTCCCATCTAGTTGCATGAGGTGCTCCTGTATAATTTGCTGATTGGTAAGTGGTAAATAGCAAGTGGTAAGTTGTAAATCACCGGCAGTCAGAACGACGTACCCTTTCAACTTACTGTTTACCACTACGCAACGCAATGGCCTGGCGCATGACTTCTTCGGAATCGGTCAAGTGCTCGCGCATCGCCTGACGTGCGCCCTCCATATTGCCGGCTTTTACCTGTAAATAGATGGCACGATGAAAGTCGATGGCGTTTTGCGGTGAACCGGGCACGGCCAGACCCATTTTGCGTACTTCGAGCATGATATCAACCAATGAGTTGAGAAGCAAAGGAAAGAGTTCATTGTGCGTGGCATCGGCCAAGGCCGTATGAAAATCGACATCAGTTTGAATGTACAGTTCACCCTGGGTTTGCATTGCGGCAGGATCGGTGACGATCTTTTCCATTTCTGCCAGCAGCGTTTCTAGCTTGCGCAAATCTTCCTCTGTGCGTTGTTCGGCGGCACAGCCGGCAATCTCCACTTCCAACACGCGCCGTACCTGGCTCACCTTGTCGATATTAAATGCCGACAGGCCAGCGCGCAGATATAAACTCATCGACTGCGTCACCGTATCAACCGACGGATGGCGCACAACCGTCCGGCTGCCATGCCGCACTTCTAGTAACCCTTTGGTCGCGAGTGCACCCACAGCCTCACGGATTACGGTCCGGCTGACGCCAAACTGCTCCGCCAATTCCTTGACGGCTGGCAGGCGATCACCCGGTTGCAATTGATTGTCAACGATCAATGCTTCCATTTGGCTCGTGACACGACTGGTCAAGTTTGGCTCGCGGGTTACAGTTTTGAACATAAGCGGGTCCTGGCATGCTGGATGCAATTGTTGCAACTGGGAAAATTAACTATTGCATTTTCTGTAAGACATGTGATATGATCAGTATATCTCATCTTGCTTCCATGTCAATAGGCCTGCTTTCTCGACAACCTAACCGCTTATGCAGCCAAACACGCATTCATCTGTTTGGCGCGTTCCAACGCTGAGGGCAAACGAACCATGCTGGCCAAGAATATTCTCTATTACGGCATTGACGAACCTTTACCGCAACAGATTCCCCTGCGTGCCGGCCCCCTTTCGCTGATCTACGAAAATGGCGATTTGCGTTATATAAAATTAGGCACCCAAGAAATTTTACGCCGCGTCTATGTCGCCGTGCGCGACCGTAACTGGAGCACGGTGCCGCCCCAATTTTCTAATGTAGAAATTGAACAGGGTGACGACACATTTCACATTCGTTATACGGTGACGAACGTGCAGGGCGATATAGACTTTGCCTGGCAGGCTGAGATTACGGGCGCGGCCGATGGCGACATCAGCTTCCGCATGGACGGCGCAGCCCGTTCGACCTTTCTACGTAACCGAATCGGTTTTTGTTTGTTGCACCCAATGGCGGTGGCCGGCGCGCCAGCGCGCATCGAACATACGGATGGTAGGACCGAAGCGAGTGTTTTTCCTACCCAGATTGCACCGCAAATGGTGGTCAACGGCGAGATCAAACCGATGATCCCGTTTAACGAAATGCGTGCCATCGCCCACGAGGTGACGCCTGGTCTTTGGGCCGAAGTGCGTTTTAGCGGCGACATCTTCGAGACGGAAGATCAGCGTAACTGGACGGACGCCTCGTATAAGACCTATAGCACACCGCTGCGCCTGCCTTTTCCGGCGCAAGTGCAACAAGGTGACAAAATTTCGCAGTCGTTGACACTTAGGTTAATCGACGCGCCCAGCGGGCCCCCGCCAACGACCAACGACCACCGACCGACGAACGTTGATGCAAAATCGTTGTCATGTAAGATCATGCCGGATGGGCAAGCAACGATGCTGCCACAGCTTGGTCTTGGCGTGGCAAGTCATGGTCAAGCGCTGAGCCAGACCGAATTGGCGCGTCTGCAAGCGCTCAATCTTGCCCATCTGCGGGTCGACCTGAAGCTGGCCCACCCTGATTATGCGGCTGTGTTGCGTCAAGCCAGCGCCGACGCGCGCACGTTATCCGTGCTTTTAGAAGTCGCGCTGCACCTCACCGACGCCGCCGCGGATGAACTGGGCGCGCTGGCTACGCTGTTAGTAGAAATTCAGCCGCCGGTGAGCACTTGGCTGATCTTCCACGAACGCGAAAAGACAACAACCGCCCAGTGGGTCGATCTGGCGCGCACCGGGTTGGCGGAGTATGATCCTGCCGCCCAATTTGGCGCTGGCACCAATGTTTATTTTACCGAGCTGAATCGCAGCCGTCCGTCGCTGCCAGCATTGGATCGGGTCACCTACTCGATCAACCCGCAAGTCCATGCTTTTGATAATAGCTCACTGGTGGAAACGTTGGCGGCACAGGCAGCAACAGTGAGCAGCACCCGTCAATTTATCGGCGATTTGCCGCTGGCGATCAGCCCTGTGACATTGCAGCCGCGCTTCAATCCGAATGCGACTGGGCCTGAACCAACACCGGCGCCGGGCGCGTTGCCCGCCCAAGTCGATCCGCGCCAGATGTCCCTTTTTGGGGCGGCATGGACGCTGGGCAGCATCAAATATCTTGCCGAAACGGGCCAGGTGGCGAGCATAACCTATTACGAGACCACGGGCTGGCGCGGCGTGATGGAAACATCCGCAGGTTCGCCCTTGCCGGGAAAATTCCCTTCGATCCCCGGTGCCGTCTTTCCGCTCTATCATGTTCTGGCCGATGTGGGTGACTTTGCCGGTGGCGAAGTGATTCCGATTCAATCCAGTGATCCGTTGCGAGTGGATGGGCTGGTGCTGCAAAAGGATCGCCATCGGCGGCTCTTGCTGGCCAACTTGCATGCTGAGCCGCAAACGGTGACGGTAGATGGCTTGGGCACACAGGTCAATCTGCGCGTGTTGGATGAAACAAACGTGGAAGCGGCCATGCAGTCACCTGAGACGTTTCGTAACCAGGCGGGTGAATCAATCGCGACCTTGAATGGAACGCTTGAAGTCACCCTATTGCCCTATGCCGTGGCCCGGATCGACAGCACAGGCAACAGCTAGCCTTATGCCGGAGATTGAAGTTGTGCTGCATAAGGCCAAGCCGATCGCTCCCGCTGCCGTCCGCCAACTCTATGATCAAGTCGGGTGGTGGCCGGAGCGCACCCTGGCCGATATTGCGCTTGTGTTGCAACCTGATACGACCGTCGGCGCATGGGACGACGAACAGTTGATCGGTTTCGCGCGCGCCGTTTCGGATTGTCACTTGCGCGCCTA
>JBBRVA010000558.1:0-5711 GCA_038247295.1 Caldilineales bacterium
AGCACATCGTCGCCGCCCTTGCCGTCGAGCTTGTCATTGCCGCCCAAGCCCAGCATCAGGTCGCGGCCGCTGCCACCGGTGAGGGTGTTATTGCTGTTCGTGCCGACTTTGATCGCACCGGTCCAGCCGGCAGCGGTGTAAGTGTTGCCATTCTTATACACTGTGTACACCCCGCACGTGCCGATCAGCGTGCCGCTGGGCGTAGGGGTTGCCGTTGGCGGCGCCGGTGTGTTCGTCGGGGTTGCGGTGGGGGCCACCGGTGTATTCGTGGGCGTGTTGGTTGGCGTCTCAGTCGGTGCAACCGGTGTATTGGTCGGTGTCGGTGTTGGCTCCGCGACCGTTTGCACCGTAATGTTGACCGTGGCCCCATTCGAGTCGACCAGGCCATCATTGACCACAAAGGTGAAGCTATCCGGGCCGCTATAGCCCGTGTTCGGGCTGTAGGTCAGCACCGGCGGGATACCGAGCAACACGCCATGCGCCGGGGTGCCCACCTTGTAGGTTAGGACATCCTCGTCGACGGCGGTTAGCGTGATGGCCAGCGCGGTGTCCTGATTGGTGGTCAGCGTCTGATCGGTGGCGACGGGGGCGGCGTTGTTCACCGTCCACACGAAGCGGGTGGCGGCACCGAACGTGTCGCCACTGCGGGCACGCACTTGGAAGACGTGTTCCCCATTGGCCAAGCCGCTGTAATTCTGCGGGCTGCTGCAAGCGGTGAAGGCCGCGCCATCCAAACTGCACTCTAAGCTGCCGCCATTGCCTGCAAAGGCAAATGCGGCGCTGCGGCTGGTCGTCGGGTGGCTGGGGGTGGTGCTGAGGGTCACATCCAGCGCACTGGCGTTGACCGTCCAGCTCTGTTCGGCGGGTGACAAATCGGCCAGGCCGCGGCTGTCGATGGCGCGTACGCGCAAGGTGTGGCTGCCTTTACTCAGGTTGTTGTAAACGGTCGGGCTGGCACACGGCGTGTAGACCCCGTCGTCCAACTGGCAGTCGAAGGCGACGGCGCTGCCGGCGAAGACAAAGGTGGCTGTATTGTCGTTGCTCGGATTGGTCGGCCCGCTGCTGATCGTCGTATCGGGCGCGTCAGCCGCCGAGAGATTGGTGGCGATTGCCTGCGTCGTCTCGCTGACCCGTCCAGCGCGGTCGATGGCGCGCACGGTGATATTGAGCGTGCGCCCTTCGGGGTCGGGCACGGGCAGCGCTACGCGCCAAGTGCCATTGCCAAAGGTGGCGTCGGTAAAGTCGTTGTCGCCTTCGCGAATCTGGACGGCGGCCAACCCCACACTGTCGCTGGCGGTGCCGTTGAAGCGCAGGATGCCGCTTTCTAACTGCCAGGTGTCAGCCACGGTCAACGCACTGGCATCCAGGGTCAAGGTTGGTGCTTGCTTGTCCAAAGTGAAAGTCACCGGGAAAAGCGTTGTTTGCGTACCATTTGCCCAGTCGGTCGCCTGGGCTACCAGCGTGTGTAGCCCTTCGTTGGCAACCGGCACATTGATCGTGCGCAGGGTACGTGTCACGGCGTCGCTTTGGGCGAAACTGAGCGTTTGGATGACATTGTTATCTAGCCGGATCGTCACTTCTTTGAGGGTTGCACCCGCTTCCGCGGCCACTGTTACACTCAAAGCATTATTAGCGGCGACAAAACTGCTGGCACTCGGCGCAACGATCACAGCCTGAGGCACCGTCGGGGCGGCCGCGGCTTCGACAAGCCCAGCCCCCGCTGCCATCATTGCGCCACCGACGGCTGAGCCTGTCGAAGCGGTCGCGCAGCGGCCAAAGCTATCGCAGGCGCTCGTCGCGGCCAGCGGCGTTGTGGTCGGCAACCAGAGCGTGTAGGAGATCGCAAGCCCAGTGCGCAGGGTTAGGTCCGGGAAGAGATTTTGCAGCGCCGGATGGGCGCTAAACGAGCGCACCTTTTCCTCCAACCCTTCGCCAGGGCAGACAAACGATGCCTCGTCCAAGTTACGATCCACGGCCGCACAGAGGAAGCGAATTTCATGCAGCTGTTGCTGGCGGGCGGCGTCGAAGTAGCTGGCCCCGCTCGGCTGCGCCGTCATCACGACACGCGGGTCGGTGGTGTCGATCATGCCGCGCCAGAGGCCGGCGCTGATGCTGATGTTGCCCAGCAGGTCTCGCCCGCGTAGGTCGATCTGGTAAATGTTCTCCAACCCCGCGGGGATCGCCACACTCCAGGTGGTGGTGGCCACGCCGGCCCCACGCTGGGCCAGGGTCACCGGCTGCCAGACCCGATTGAGCAGCGCTTCCGCCGCGCTGGTGGTAATATCGGCCGGTAAGGCGGCAATCTGCTCGACTGGGGTGAAGGCGATCTCCAGCCGGTCGATGCCGACGATGCTGATAAGCGAAGCGACGGTATCACTGATCACGCCGCCGATGGTGACCGTTTGGGTGATGACTTCACGCGCCCGATCACTGGCACCGAGATTGGCCGTCGGCCCTGTCGCATCCAGCCGGATGATGGCGCTGGTGGCGTCGCCCGCAATTGTTAAGCTGCGCAAGGATACGGCGCTATTCGCTGGAAAGAGCCGCGCGGCGACCAGATTTTCATTGAAGGCCGGGTCAAAGGCGGCAACTGCCAGCAAAACCTGTTGGGCAACTGGGTGATAGACCAAACTCACATCGGCGGGGATGGCGGCAATCACCGTCGGCAACTGGGCCTTGCTGCCGGCGATCAGGGCGCCGGCGGCGTTGATGTCGCGCCAACTGATGCGCTGGGGGACGGTCGCAAGGCCATTCTCTTTGAGGTTGACATTGACCGCCAGCGCGGGATCACCCATCGCAAACCAGCGCGTCAGGCGATAGCGGTCGCCGATCCAGTCCAGGTCGAGTTGATTGTGCCCATAGCGTGAGATATTCAATGCACTCAGGACGTTAATATCGGTGGAGGTAGCCTCAATTTGCTCGTTGGTCAGCAGGGTGGCTGCTGTCAGCGCGGTCCCCTGACCATTATAGAGACGGGTCATCAGATTGGTCTGGAAGTTAAACGAACCCCCAATCGGTGGACCGATCGGGATCGCGACCAGGCGCTGCCAGGCCACCAAGAAGTTGACGCCATCGCTGGCGACTTTGGCGCTCGAATGGCCGGATGCATCTGCGCTGCCGGAGGCAATCGTGAACGCCGCAGTTGTCACCGTGCCATCCGCTTGGATCAACACACCGAGCAGGTCAGAATTAACCCCTGCGTTGGCGGGTCGTTCCTCCCAGACGGCGAGACAGATGTTGTTTTCATTACAAGCAATCGCCGGGGGCATGTTGCCACGCGTGGTTGTCGCGCCGGCGCTGTCGGTGTCGAGCAAACGAGAGGTGCCCGCCGGCAGGTTATAGCCCCACACGTCGCCGAGACCTCCATTTAACCCCAGTTGACTGGAGGCCAGCGCAGCCAGGCGATAGCTATCCTGGCGATCGGGCGCCGGTGCAACGGCGATAGCGCGGGCCAGCCGGCCACTAAAGGTGCCCAGACCGGCTTCGGTGGTTGGGGTATCCCAGACCCATTGATTGGCGCCGGTGGCGGCCAGGCGCGTATTGGCCGTGCTGCGCAGGGTAATATTTTGGGTCGTGGCATTGTTCGCCACGGCGAAACTAGCCGCTGCTTGGGTTACTGTCAGGCCAGGGCTAAAGTTGAGGGCCAAGGGATTGGGCGCACCCCCGACCACCGTGGGGGCGCTGATGTTGAGCACGCCCGGCGCAACCGCCGTGTCGGCGATCACCGTCGTTGTATAGCGGAAACTTTGTCCCGGCCCAAAGTAGCCATCGCCATCATCGGTGGCGGTGCGGACGGCCAGCGGCGGGACATTCGGGATAGTGGGGTGGTACGGGCGGTTCTCGCTGTCCACCTGGTTGGCCAGGCCGCGTTCGGCTTGGTCACTGACGCCATCGTTATCCCCGTCTTGGCTAAAGGGATCAGAAGAGACCCACAGATCGAAAGGTTGGTTGGCGTTGATGCGCACCTGCCAGCCTCCTTGCCAATTGGCAGTGAGACTGTTGGCACTATAAACTTGGTGGCGTACTTCTTGGCCATCGGGCAGGCCATCATTATCGGTATCCGCAATCGCAGGGTCGGTGCCGAATGTGATCTCTTGGCGGTCAGTCAAGCCATCGTTGTCGGTATCGCGTTGCAGGGGGGAAAGTCCCAACCCGGCCGCGCGCTGTTCAAGCTCATAGCGGTCGCTTAGCTGATCATTGTCGCTGTCCCACAGGGCGTCGTTGGGATCAAGCCCATTGTAGAGCGCGGCGCGCAGCCCATCGCCATCGGCATCCGGCAGCGAGCCGATCTGTGTGTCCCAACTTTGCCCCAACCCGCCGTCAGTTTTGGTCCCCAAGGCCAGAAATTCGGCCAAGGTCGGGGGCAGCACATCCTCCTTGAGGATGGTAAAGGGCACCGTCGTGCTGTTTTCCAGCTCGCGCGTGTAACAGACAGGGATAACGATCGGGGTGCCGGGAATCCACATCGGCCAACATTCGTAGGCGGGGATGGCGAAGTTCATGGTCATGCTAAAGGGCACCGTGCTGTTGATGCCTTGCTCTAGCGGAACGTTGGTCAGCGGCGCCGGGTTGGTGCTCGCCACGCCGCGATACATGGGCGTCAATACATATTTATGATCCTCAGTCACACTCTGCCAGGCCCCGGTCATCTGATTGAGATCGACCGCGAAGGTGGCCGGGCCCGCGGTGCTCAAGCCATACTGGAAGGTGCTCGAACGCAGATTGTCGGGCGAGAAGAGCCAGAGATAGGCGTTAATGTAAAGACCGGCGCTGGGGTCCGGATCTTTGTGGACGATGGTGGTCGTCACCGGCAATTGGATAGTCAAAGTGTTCGCCGAGACATAACCCTTGCTGGGATCGGTCAGCGCCACATCGGGGTTGCCGACGACCATCAAATCGGTGCGATTCGTGTCGATCATCGGCTCGTAGTTATAGAGGAAATAGGCCAATACCTTGGTGGCGGCGGTCGTCAGCGAGAAACACGCACCGCCTAAAAGCGGGGCGTCGCGCAGTTCCTCTACCCCCAACTCGCAGGCAAAGGTCAGAATGAGATCGATCAGGGTGACGATGCCGACAATGATCGCGCCGACGGGGTTTGCGCTGAGGATCGCAAGCAAGACGATAATCACCGTGGCGGCCACTGCTTCTGTAAACGCTTTGGTCAGTTGCGGGCTGGCCGGCCCATAGCCGGCCGTGGCGGCGCCATAAATAAAGAAGCCCCAGACGGTGGCGACCCCAATCACGCTGCCAACGATCGCGGCCTTTCTTAACACACTCGTGCTGTTCTGCACCTTACCAAAGATCGCATTCATGGCTCGGCTATTGGTACCTGCGGAGGTGATCACGCGTTTCAGCGATAAGGTTGGCATCACTACATTCAGCGTCAGACTCAGGGCAATCGTAATGCCGCCAACGGCTGATCGTTCGGTTGTGGACAAATTGGGCAGCAGGGTGGCAATTTGACCAATCGCCAGGAGCGCGGCCCCGGCCACCCCGGCCTGGGCTAATCGATAACGGATCGTGAGATATTTGCCTGTACGTAGAAGTGATTTGGCCTTTGCAGTGGAAATTGGCCGCGCTGTCCCGTCTCGGCTGAGTTCCACTCCGTTACGCGCATTGGTAATTTCCTGACGGAGAAATTTACCGTAGCCCATCAGGGCAGCATTTTTAGGCAGCGGCTGCGCTAGCGATGGTAAATAGAGGGGGAAAAG
>JBBRVA010000559.1:0-5695 GCA_038247295.1 Caldilineales bacterium
GACGGAACATCTTGTGCCAAAGCGGTTCAATCTGGGCGGGGTCTTCGCCGACCAAGATCTTCTTGAGCATGAGCACGGCTTGGGCCGTCAAAAATGAACCGCCGCCCGGATAATTGGTCGCTTCGCCCCAGCCGGTAATCCCTTCGTCGGTATCGATCTGCACAAAAGTCCACTCACGTTCGCTGCTGCTGCCATATTCGGGCAGCGGTGGATTCACCACATAGGCTTTGACATCCGTAATTTTCATAACTTGCATCTCCTGAATATGCAAATAGGGTTGGAAAAATGATTGCTAAACCTGGACAAGCCAACATTAAACAGTACACAGAGCGCACGGAGGAGGCACAGAGATCACAGAGAAAAAACAAGAGTTGTTTCTCTGTGATCTCTGTGTACTGTTTTTTATCATTGTTCAACCATTTGGTTGCTATCGTTCATATGTCGTATCTGCTCGCTTTCACCCAGATAAGCGTCTTGAATCTGCGGACTATCGAGCAGGGTTTGGGCCGGCCCTTCGAGCACGATGCGTCCATTTTGCAGCGCGTAGCCGCGGTGGGCAATTTGCAGGGCCAGATTGGCATTCTGCTCAACCATAAAGATCGTGACGCCTTGCGCGTTGATCGTCTGGATCTGCTCGAGCACGCGGTCGACAAACAAAGGGGAAAGGCCCATCGTCGGCTCATCCATGCAGATCAAACTGGGCCGGCCCATCAGGGCGCGGCCAATTGCCAACATCTGCTGTTCGCCACCGCTGAGCACACCGCCGGGCTGGTTGATCCGCTCCTTCAGGCGCGGGAAGAGCACAAGCGTTCGTTCGTAATCGGCCGCAATTTCTGCTTTGTCGTTGCGTTTATAAGCGCCCATCAGCAGATTCTCGCGCACCGTCATGTTGGCAAAGATGCGGCGCGCTTCTGGCACCGACCCGACCCCACGGCGAATAATCTGCGGCGTTGGCAACCCTGTGATCTCCTGGCCGGCGAAAAGTACTTTGCCCGTGCGCGGCTTGACCAAACCCAAGATCACTTTCATCGTCGTGCTTTTACCGCTCGCATTGCCGCCCAGCAGACAAACGATCTCGCCCGCCTGCACGTGCAAGTTTACCCCGAAATGCACCTGCATCGGGCCATAGAAGGTGTCGATATTTTGTAAATCTAATAAGGGTTGATCGGTGTTCGTCGTCATCTGTAGAATTTATCTCTGAATAGGTGACAGGATGACAAGATGAAGGGATGACAAGATGACAAGATGACATAGGGATTGCCCAAGTCATCGTCCGACCGCAGGTCGGCGTCATCCCTTCATCTTGTCATCCCTTCATCTTGTCATCGCCGCTGCCTCAACCGCGGCGGGTCGTTTATGGCCCAGGTACGCCTCGATCACGCGTGGATCCTGGCGGATCACCTCTGGTGGCCCTTCGGTAATTTTTTGGCCATTGTCCATCACAACCACATAGTCGGACAGTTGCATCACCAGCGAAAGCTTGTGCTCGATCAGTAGAATCGTCAACCCCCGCCCCTTGAGCAGGCGAATAAACTCCAACACTTCGGCGGTCTCGGTCGGGTTCATGCCCGCGGTTGGCTCGTCGAGCATCAAGAGCCTCGGCTGCAAAGCCAGCGCGCGCGCCATCTCCACCCGCCGCCGGTTGGCATAGGAGAGGCTGACTGCCGGTTGCTGCAGGCGCGGCGTCAAGCGTTCGCCAAACAAGGCCAAGATCGCTTCTACATCTTGGCGCAACGCTTTTTCTTCGGCTTTGGCCGCCGCTGGGCGAAAAAGTGCGGTGAAGAGTTCGCTGACCAGCCCCACCAGCGGCCGCCGGCTTTGGGCGGCGCGCCGGCGGGCGTGTGCGCCGACCAGCACATTGTCTAACACGCTAAGATTGCCAAAGACGCGGCCATGTTGAAAGGTGCGCGCAATCCCGCGCCCGGCAAATTGATCGGCGGGCAGACCAACCAATGATTGGCCGGCAAAGATGATGTCGCCCTGTGTCGGCTGATCAAGCCCGGTGATCAGATTAAAGAGCGTCGTCTTACCCGCGCCGTTAGGGCCGATCACGCTTACTGTTTCGCCTTCGTTGACGCTCAAATTGACATTATCGACGGCCAGCACACCAGCAAAGTTGCGGGCAAGATTCTTTACTTCCAACAGTGGCATAGTTACATCGATCCTAGTAGCCCTTGCGGCCGGTAGCGAATCACCATCAACAACGCCAGCCCATAGAAAATGTAACGGTAGTCGGCCAACCCGCGCAAGAGTTCGGGCAACACCGTCAGCGCCACTGCGCCGACGACCGCGCCCAGCATATTGCCCATGCCACCCAAGATCACCATCGTCAGGGCTAGAATGGAGGTCGTGTTGGTAAAGGTTTCGTGGTTGATGTAGGTGTACATATGGCCGGTGAAAGCGCCGCTGATCCCGGCCACAAACGCGCTGGCAGCAAAGGCCAGGGCTTTGTAGCGGTTGAGATTGATACCATAGGCTTGCGCGGCCACATCGTCTTCGCGGATCGCGCGCCAGGTGCGACCCAGCGGCGAGCGCAGCAATTGCCACTGGAAGAGCGCAACCAACAAAAGCAGCACCAGCGAATACCAATAGACCTCCGGCGCAAAGACCGCCTCCCATCCAAAGAACGAAGGCGGCGGCAGATTGGTGATGCCCATCACGCCGTTGGTCAGACCATCCCAGTTCAAAATCACCTGGCTGACGATCTCGCCAATGCCCAGCGTGGCAATCGCCACATAGTGGGCGCGCAGACGGAAGGCCGGCAACACTAACAATGTCCCCAAGATCGCCGTCATGATCCCGGCCGCGGGCAGCGCTAACTCGAATGGCCAGTGCAGCCGTAGCATAAACAGGGCCGACGCATACGCCCCAATCGCCATAAAGCCGGCCTGGCCCAGCGATGTTTGCCCCGCGACACCAGTCACCAAGGTCAGGCTGAGCGCCACCATGCCCAGCAACCAAGCATTGGTCAGAATTTGCAACAGGTAGGGATCGGCGACAAAGAGCGGCAAGGCCAAGGCAACGGCTGCCAACCCAAGTACGCCCCAGACCGGCAGCGTCAGTGGTTTGTTATTGGCAATAAACGTGCCGGTGAGCGGTTCGGGCGGCGCTTTGCGTTGGCGACTAAACAGACCATTCGGACGCCAGACCAGCGCGATGATCAAAATGACAAAGGCAAAGAGATTGCGATAGGTCGCGCCAAACAGCGCCACGCCATAACTCTCGACCAGACCTAGCACGAGGCCCCCGATAATCGCGCCGGGAATATTGCCCAACCCACCGAGCAAATTGGCCGCAAATCCTTTCAGCCCGGCCTGAAAACTCATCGTCGGGTAGACGGTATTAAAGTAGATGCCCACCAGCACACCGGCAATACCACCTAAGATCGCGGCCAGCGCAAAGGCGGTCTGGTTGACGCGGTTGACATCGACGCCCATCTGCTGGGCGGCGTCACGGTCTTGCGCGGTCGCGCGCAACGCCCAGCCTAGCTTGGTATAACGCAAAAAGAGAAAGAGGATCACCCCAATCGTAATGCCGGTCGCGGCGATCAGAATGTCCGTCATCCCAATGCTCACGCCACCCAGCTGAATGCGTGTCGCCGGCAGCGGATTGGGGAAAGATTGCGGATTGGCGGTAAAGAGAATCTGGACGACTTGATCGAGCACAAAGCTGATGCCAATCGTCGCCAGCAAGGGGGCGATGCGCGCCGAGTTTTGCAAACTGCGCAGCCCCACCCGTTCGATCAACATACCGAGCAAGCCGCAGACCACAGCGACGACGAGAAAAGTTGCCAGCAGCGGAATATGCAGCCAGGTGACACAGACCCAGCCCACGTACGCCCCGATCATATAGACCGAGCCATGTGCGAAGTTGATCAGATTGCCCACCCCAAAGATCAACGCCAGACCAATCGCAGTAAGGGCATAGATGTTGCCAATCACCAGGCCGTTGATCGTTTGGTCAAAGAAACTGGGTAGAAAATCATTCATGGTCGGTGCAGGGCTTTCCTGGTTGGAAGCGTAAAGTTAGAATAACCGTAATTATTCAGCCTACTACAGCGGATTTAGATAGAAACGGATTTTGTCAACACCGCCAACCATCCGTTCCTATCTAAATCCGCTGTAGTAATTTATAGCCTGAACAGTTAGAATAACCTACGTGCTAGCCGCTAACGTCGCGGCATTGCGCAAGGCGTGTAGATTGGCTGCGGGTGTGTCGGCGCTGACCCCGCAGCCGGGTGTGAGCAAAAAATGGCGCCCCTGCGTGGCCTGGATCGCCGCCAACGCTTCGTGGGTCACGTCGTCTGGTTGACCAGTTTGCAGGACGCCCAACTCATCGACACCGCCGACCAATGCTTGCCGAGTGCGCTGGCTGGCTTCGCTCACGCTTGGGTTATGTTGACCTACCGCTGCCCAATTGATGGCCTGGACAGGATAATCGGCGACCAGATCGAAGTAGACCTCTGGCCCGCAAATGTGCAGCAGATTAAAAGGCGCGCCTTGCACCGCTTGTAGCACCTGTAAATCATACGGCTTGCCAAATTCGGCATATTCGTCGGCGGTCAATATGCCCTGGCGTGCCAGCTTGACGATCGCATAAAAGAGACCACTCGCACCTGCCTCTACACTTGCCGCCGCGTATTGTGCGAGGGTGGTTGTAATATGTTGCAATGCCGCATGCACCCCGTGCGGGTTCTCCTGGATATAGTGACGGATGCCATCCAATTGCGCTTGCACCGCCGCTTCCACCGTATGATGGGCTGGCCGCGCCACCAAAAAGGCCAATACCGAAAGCGGCGAGAAGAGCGTTTGCAGAAAATGGGCGTCACCGATCCCGCCTTTGACCAGGCGGATCAGATCCAGCTGTTCGGCAAAGATGCCGGCCGTCGGGTTGATCGCCTGGATCTTGCCCAGGTCGGCGGGTGAACGCAGCGGGCCATCGATCAACTTGGGCAAGACGCCGTCGTATTGGGTGTAGTCATATTGGTTGCCCCAAGCTTCGGCGTAGTAGGTCGCACGCGGATTCAATTTCAGCCAGTCCCAGTCGAAGCTGTAGAAGTGTTTAAGACTGATGCGTGCCAGCGAATCGGCCTGCCGTTCTTCTGGAATAAAATGGCGCCACGCCGAAACCGGCACCCGGTCCACCGGGTCGCCGCGCAACGCCGCATCGACACGTTCGCGTTTTGTGAGTTGAGTCATCGTTTTGTCCCTCGCGCTGCTATAGACGGTAGACGGTAGACGGTAGACGGTAGACAGTAGACGGTGAATACTGACTACCGTCTACTGACTACCGTCTACCGATTACTGCCCTTCCGCCTGCACAAACTGACCATCTTTGACGATCAAATTCTCGAAGTGGGGATTGAGCACGCGGCGTGTCTCTGGATCGAAAGTTACTTTGCCGTAGATCACACTGGGCACGTCCTTCAATTGGGGCAGCGCATCATGCACGCCTTGGCGCGTGGGGCCGCCCAATTCGATGGCCGCCGCCATCAGATGGATCGCGTCGTAGGCCAGGGTGGCGAAGAGATCCGGATCTTCGTTGTACTTGGCTTTGAAGCTGGCCACGAAGGCTTGCACCTCTGGGCGTGGATCGGCAACCGTAAACTCACCGAGAATATGGGTGCCTTCGACGGCCGCACCGCCCAACTTGGTAAAGTCTGGTGACTGTAACGAGGCGCTGCCGACCAGCGGCA
>JBBRVA010000560.1:0-5691 GCA_038247295.1 Caldilineales bacterium
AGATCGAGCACACCTATCCCTTTTGCTGGCGCTGTGATTCGCCGCTTCTGTATTATGCGAAGGAGACCTGGTACATCCGCACCAGTCAATACCGTGACCAGTTGGTGGCGCTGAACAACCAGATCAACTGGGTGCCTGAGCATATCAAAGGTGGCCGCTTTGGCAACTGGCTGGAAAATAATGTCGACTGGGCGCTGGGCCGCGACCGCTATTGGGGCACCCCACTGCCGATCTGGAAGAGTGACGCACCGGGCAGCACCTACATGGAATGCATCGGTAGTGTGGCAGATCTAGAGCAACGCGTGGGCCATTCTTTGAAGGAGTTGGATCTACACCGGCCCTATGTCGATGATCTGACTTGGGACGCGCCCGATGGCGGCGTTATGCACCGGGTGAAGGAAGTGGCCGACTGCTGGTTCGACAGCGGCTCGATGCCGATCGCCCAATGGCACTATCCGTTTGAAAACCAGGCGATGTGGGCCGAGCAGCAACAGGCCGACTACATCTGCGAAGCGATCGACCAGACTCGTGGCTGGTTCTACACGCTGCACGCAGTCAGCACGTTGCTCTTCGACCGGCCGGCCTTTAAGAATGTGATCTGTCTGGGCCACATCATGGCCGAAGATGGCAGCAAGATGAGCAAGAGTCGTGGCAATGTCGTCAACCCGTGGGAGGTCTTTGAGGCCCACGGCGCCGATGCCACACGCTGGACCATGTACACCGCTAGCCCGCCCGGCAACAGTCGCCGCTTTAGCGTCAACCTGGTCGGCGAGACGGTGCGCAAGTTTATGAATACGTTGTGGAATACGTACAGCTTCTTTGTGACGTACGCGAACTTGAGTGATTGGAGATTGGAGACGCAGAGATTGGGAGATTCGGATAGCAGTAGGGTTCAATCTCCAATCTCCAATCTCCAATCTCCAAACCTGCTTGACCGTTGGGTGCTGGCTGAACTGAATCGCTTGGTACGCGACGTGACAGAGGCAATGGAAACCTATGATGTGCTCGGCGCAACGCGGCCGATCGCCGACTTTGTGGACAACCTAAGCAACTGGTATGTGCGGCTCAGCCGTCGTCGCTTCTGGGATGGTGATCCCGCCGCGCTGGCGACGTTACACAAGGTATTGGTCACCGTCAGCCAACTGTTGGCGCCGACAACACCGTTCCTGGCCGAGGCGCTCTACCAAAACCTGGTGACGAATGTCGACCCGGCGGCACCCAACAGCGTGCACTTGAGCCGTTGGCCCGCAGTGGAGAAAGCCTTGCTGGACGAGCAGTTGAGCGTCGATATGGCAATGGTGCAGAAGGTGACCAGCCTGGGCCATGCTGCACGCCAGAATGCGAACCTGAAGGTACGTCAACCGCTAGCACAAGTAGTAGTGCGCACACGGCAGAACGAAGAGCGCGCCAGCCTGGAACGCTTGCAGCAATTCGTGCTGGACGAGTTGAACGTCAAAAGTCTCGCCTTTGCCGACGCGGCGGGCGATCTGGTGGACGTGACGGTCTTCCCGTACCCCAAACAATTGGGGCAAAAGTTTGGCAAAGGCTATCCAAAGATCCGTCAGGCCATCAACAAGCTGGATCAGGCCGAGTTGGCCGCCCGCTTCCAAGCCGGGGAGACGGTTGAACTCGAAGTGGAAGGCGAAACCTTTGCCATCGCGCCAGAAGATGTGGAAGTGCGCTCCAGCCCGCGCAGTGGTTACAGCGTGGCGGAAGCCGGCGGTTATCTGGTGGCAGTGACGACTGAACTTAACACGGCATTGGTGCAAGAAGGCTATGCGCGTGAGTTGGTGCGTCACATCCAACAGTTGCGCAAAGACGCCGACCTGGCGATCAGCGACCGCATCGTCACCTATGTCGAGGATTCGACGCTGATCCACGAAGTGTTGGCGCACTTTGGCGACTACGTGCGCGAAGAGACCCTAACTGTCGATCTGGTGCAGATGCACTTGGACGAGGGTAACACCATCCCAGCCCATCTGCCCAAGGCCAGCCTGGATCTGGGCGGCCATGCGGTAACGGTGGCAGTGAGTAAGAAGTAGACGTCTGACAGGATGACAAGATGACTTGGGGAATCCCTATGTTATCTTGTCATCCTGTCATCCTGTCATCTTGTCATCCCTTCACCCCTAAACCCTATGAAACTACTGAATCACACTATCGCCATGCTTGCCCAACGCTGCCCGGTTTGCTTGCAGGGTCAGGTTTTCTATTCGCTACTGGGTATGCACAAGACATGCCCTCGTTGTGGCGTACAATTCGAGCGCGAGCATGGATACTTTCTCAATGCTATGTTGATCGGCTACGTGCTCGGCTTTCTGGTTATCGTCCCATCCGCGGTTTATCTCTATTTTTTGCACGTCACGACCCTCACCTTTGCCATCGCCATCATTGCTGAAGTGATCCTGATCTGGCCCTTGATCTTTCGCTATTCACGCCTACTATGGATGCACATCGACCAGATGATGGATCCGCGCCAACCTGAGTTGAAAGATGAAGTATGAACAAAACAGGCTTCGCGCACAGTCGTAAATCTTGATTGGCATTAACTGCCGTTGTTATGCCACTGTCCCATTCACGATCGATGTTGTCTTTGTGTAAGCTTGCTCTAATAGTGCTGCCTCACCTTGCTCACCAATCGCACGGAAAATTGCGGCCAGATCGACGAAGTTGTATATAACCGGTTCGCGCTCATCTTCGATTAACTGAGTCAAATCAGCCAGATCATCCGAAAGCTGCCCGATGGTAAGGGAATCAGGTTTCTCATCAACTGCGTAACGTTCCGGATCAGGCACATCCCAGTAATAATCCTGGGGCAACTCAATTGCTTCGACATTGAGCTCTTTAAGATGAGCGAGTAGTTTATCGCATAAAACAGCCAGTTCCTTGACTGAGATTTGCATTTATGTTCCCCTTATCTGGATTAACCGCATACGCAATTTGGCAAGTTCACTGTAGAAACCCTTAATTTCCCTTCTCAGCTTATTGAGACGCCCTTGGATGATTTGTTGCCGAATTTCATCAGTTGGCGCAGAGATCAACAAATTTTGGTTATCATACGCATTCGGATTTTTGCTGTACTCCGCCCACTTTACCTCATGTTCGAGGATTTGAATTTCTATGCTTCGGATCGATTTTTGCAGACGGCGGATTTCCTGTTCATGATCCACGAAGTATGCTGCCTCGACAAACTGCTAATTGCCACGAATGAAAACTGATAAAGGTATTGTACTATATGTAAAGTATGCGAACAAAGGTACACGCGTGGCTAACGGTTTGGCAAGGCACCTATAAAGCGACAAGCGCAGACGATAAGTTGCATCAGATACTTGCTCTTTGTTATGATGTAGCGGCGGCTCCCTATCATTATCTTACGCTCATCAGTCGATTGCACAGATGAGCCGAATCTGACTCAGTCCGCCCACTTTACTATGGAAACAACCCAAAAATCACCCATTCTTGAAATGCGCCACATTGCCAAGCGCTTCGATACGACGCATGCGTTGGACGATGTAGCACTCGCGCTCTATCCCGGTGAGATCCACGCGCTGTTGGGTGAGAATGGCGCGGGCAAATCGACCTTGATCAAGATTATGACTGGCATCTACCAGCCCGATCAAGGCGAGATTTTGCTGGATGGCAAGCCGATCCGGATTCGCAATTCAGTCGAGGCGCAGGCGCACGGGATTGCCGCCATCTATCAAGAGCCGATGATTTTCCCCGACTTGACCGTGGCCGAAAATATCTTTATTAGCCATCGCAACCGTGGTTCACTGTTGAATTGGGGCAAACTTTACCACGACGCCGATGCCATCCTCGCCCAACTAGATGTCAAGCTGGACGTGCGCATGCCGGCCCGCGGCCTTACCCTGGGTGCGCAGCAGATCGTCGAGATCGCCAAGGCCATTTCGCTGCGGGTGCGGGTACTGATTATGGATGAGCCGACTGCCGCCCTGTCGGCGCATGAGGTGCGCCAGTTGTTCAAGTTGACCGCCACCTTGCGCAGCCAGGGCGTCGCCATTCTCTTTATCAGCCATCGGATGGAAGAAGTCTTTGAGATTGCCGATCGCGTCACCGTTTTTCGCGACGGCAAACTAATTTCGTCCAAACCGCGCCAAGAGGTGACGACCGAGAGTGCGATTCGCGACATGGTGGGCCGGCAGATGGACGAATTTTTCGCCAAAAGCCAGGTCGAGCGCGGTGATTTACTCATCGCAGTGCGCCAGTTGCACAAAGAAAACGTCTTTACCAATCTCAATTTCGACGTGCATCGTGGCGAAGTATTGGGCTTTGCCGGCCTGGTCGGCGCGCGCCGCACCGATGTCGGGCTGGCGCTTTTTGGCGTCGAACCGGCCGACAGTGGCGACATTCAGTTACAAGGCAAAACAGTCAAGATTCGTGCGCCGGAACAAGCGCTCAAGTTGGGCATTGCCTATGTGACCGAAGATCGCCGTCAGCTTGGCTTGACAATGCCAATGTCGATTGCGACTAACATCTCGTTGCCTATGTTGCGTGAGTATTTGACGGCGCTTGGTTTGATCAAACGTGAGGCCGAAGCGGCCACTGCCGAACAGTACCGCCAGCGGCTCTCGATCCGGGCAGCGTCGGTGCAGGTCGAGGTGGGCAAACTTTCTGGCGGCAACCAGCAGAAAACGATGCTCAGCAAGTGGCTCAATACGCGGCCACAATTGCTGATCCTGGATGAACCGACTCGTGGCATCGATGTCGGCGCCAAAGCCGAAGTTCACCATATTATCAACGATCTGGCCGCGCAGGGGCTAGGCATCATCCTGATCTCGTCCGACTTGCCCGAGGTGTTGGCGATGAGCGACCGGATTCTTGTTATGCGCGAGGGCCGGCAGATGGGCACTTTTTCCCGCGCCGAAGCCAACCAAGAAAAGATTTTAACGGCGATGATGGGGCAGGAAAGGGAGTAAGTAGTAATTGGTAAGTGGTAAGTGGTGCTGGGTACAAGTCTGGTCATCAATTACCACTTACCAATTACTACTTACCGCTTAATTCCCTCCTCCCCTGCACTTTGTAACTTCTCGATAGGCTGTTTGCCATGAACGCAATTAAACGTTACTTCCGCCCCGAACAGATTCGCGAGCTAAGTCTGGTCGTGCTGATTGTCCTGATCGTGCTTTTGTTTAGCACCCAGATTGAAGGTTATCTCAGCGGGCGCACCTTTAACCGGATTGCCACTAGCGTGGCGATCATTGCGGTGGTGGCTGTGGGGCAGACACTAGTGGTGCTAACGCGCAACATTGATCTTTCAGTCGGATCAATTGTGGGCTTTACCGCCTATGTTGTCGGCACGCAGATTGCCAGCCATAACGATATGCTGCCGCTGCTCGCCGTATTGATGGCGATTGGGTTAGGCGCAGCGTTGGGTTTGATCAATGGCCTATTGGTGGCTTATGGCCGTGTGCCGGCGATTATCACCACGTTGGGGTCATTGGCCATTTATCGAGCAATCTTGGTCGAGTCATCCGGCGCAAAGAGCGTGATCACCAACACACTGCCCACCTGGTTGATTGAGTTGCCGCAGCAAAATCTCTTCTCGATTGGCGCGATCAACATTCGGCCGATGGTGGCGCTCGCCTTGCTGATTGTCGTGATCTTTCAGTTGGTGCTGGTCTACTTGCCTTTTGGGCGACGCCTTTATGCGATCGGGTCCAATCCCGAAGC
>JBBRVA010000561.1:0-5678 GCA_038247295.1 Caldilineales bacterium
AGGAACGCCTTCTTGCCTTCCTGCGCCTCTTCGGAGAGATAGTAGAGCAGGGTGGCGTTGCCGGCCAGTTCTTGAATACCGGCTTGGCCATCCAACTCGGCGTTGAAAGACGATTTAAGCATGCGAATGGCGAGCGGGCTCTTCTCCATGATCTTGCGGCACCACTCGACGGTGGTGGCTTCCAGATCGGCGACGGGCACGACCTTGTTGACTAAGCCCATGTTCAAGGCATCTTGCGCATCATATTGGTCGCACAAAAACCAGATTTCGCGGGCCTTCTTCTGGCCGACAATGCGCGCCAGATAAGACGCGCCAAACCCGCCGTCGAAACTGCCCACTTTGGGACCGGTCTGACCAAAGCGGGCGTTCTCCGCGGCAATCGTCAGGTCGCAGATCACATGCAGCACATGGCCGCCGCCAATTGCATAGCCGGCCACCATCGCGATTACCGCCTTGGGGATCGAACGGATCATCTTTTGCAGATCCAGCACGTTGAGGCGCGGCACTTGATCGGTGCCCACATAGCCGCCCACGCCGCGCACACTTTGATCGCCCCCGCTGCAAAAGGCTTCGTTGCCAGCGCCGGTGAGGATAATCACCTGGATATCGGGATTTTCGCGGCAGATGTGCATGGCATCAATCATCTCTTGCACGGTCAGCGGCGTAAACGCATTGCGTTTGTGCGGGCGGTTGATCGTAATCTTCGCCATGCCTTCGAAAAAGTCGAAGCGGATCTCTTCATAGGGTTTAATCGGTTGCCAGTCAATTGGTTCGCTCATGCGGGACTCCTGTATGGTAGGGAAACGGGATACGGGATACGGGATACGGGCATAGGATGTTACTGTTTTCCGTTTCCTGTTTCCTGTTTCCCGCTTTACATCGATAGCCCCGCCACCAGGCTGCGAAACTGATCAAAGACCTGCGTATTGAGCTGCATGTCGGTCTCGATTTCTAGAATCGCGGCGCGGGGATGGGGGCTAAAAAATTTGGGTAAGGTTGATAATAAGTCTGCTTCATTGTTGACGATGTAATAATCACAGTTGTGATCTTCCGCCGTGCGTCGGGCGGTTAGGGGCTGGGGCGTCAGGAAATAGGTCGCCAATTCCGGCTGGGGCAAGCGCTTTGGGCCATCGATGATCTGAAAGATACCACCACCGTGGTTGTTCAGAATCACGATGCGCAGATTGGGTGGCACCTGCGCATGCCACAGCCCATTGCGGTCGTAAAAGAAGGCCAGGTCGCCGACGATCAGCGTTGTCAGCGCGCCAGTAGCGAGCGCGGCACCCACGGCCGTGCTAACCGTACCATCGATGCCGCTTGTACCACGGTTGCTGTTGATTTGGACCAAGGTATTGCCGGCTTGATAGCTAATAAAATTCGCATAGCGAATCGGCATGCTGTTGCCGATTTGCAACCGGCTGTCTGCTGGCAACGCTTGCATCACGCGTTGTATGGCCTGAAACTCGCCAAAGGGCGCCTGGTCCAAAAAAGTTGCCAGTGCGCCGGCCGCTTTTGTCTGCAAGTGCTGCCAAAAGGATGCGTAGGCGCCGTCTCGCTTGGGCTGGGTGCGCGCACGCAAACGAGTAAAAAATTCCGCCGCGTGCATGGGGATGGTGTGCGTCAGACATTGGAGTGTATCCACCGTGTCATCGGCGATTTGCAAATGCCATTGGTGACGCGGGGGATGTTGGCGCAATAGCGCGCGCAAATACTTAGAAACATATTGGCCACCAAAGGTGACGACCAGATCGGGACGCAACTGTTCAACCGTGGCCGGATCGCGTACGCCCAATACCATGTCGGCCTGATAGAGATCGCTGGCGTACGGGTAGAGATTGGCCGTAATATCACCGATCACGGCGACAGTGGGGTCGGCGCCCAGGGCGCGCAGGGTATCGTGCAAGCGGGCATCGCTCGCATGCATGCCGCCGATGATTAATTTCCGTTCGGCTGCCTGCCACAGCGCCACCAGCTCCGCCCAGCCGGCTTCGGTCAGTTGGGGCTGCACGGGCGCCATTTGGATCGGGTTGACTAGCGATGGGGGCGGCATCTGTCCGTCGGCTGGATAGAGCGGCTCGCGAAAGGGTGCGTTGATATGGACCGGGCCGGGCATGGGGTACAAACAGCGGTCAATTGCCTGGGCGATGATGCGCTCGACAAACCAGCGTGCGTCGCGGTGGTTCGTATCAACGGGTAACTCATAGCTACCCCGACAATGCGGTTCGTATAGTCCGCGCTGATGGATGGCCTGATTGTCTTGTTGATCGATCCATTCGGGTGGGCGGTCGGCGGTAAAGACGAGCAGCGGAATGCCTTGATAAAATGCTTCAGTGACGGCCGGCGCATAGTTCAGCGCCGCCGTACCAGACGTGCAGATCAAGCCCACGGGCTGGCCCAATTGTTGTGCCATGCCCAGCGCTACATAGGCGGCCGAGCGCTCATCGTAGATGACATAGGTCTGGATGGCGGGGTGGCGGGCGATGGCAATTGTCAATGGGGCTGAGCGCGAGCCGGGTGAAATTACAAAATGGTGGACGCCCTTGGCGGCGCAAATCTGCGCCAGCATGGCCGTTGTCTGTTGCAAATTATCCCCTGATGGCGCGTTGACCGATGGAGCCGCGCTCAGCGTCGCATTGATGACCGTCATCCCCGATCCTCTATCTTTCCAACACGGGCGTGCAGCTCGTTGGCTTGGTCAGCAAGGGTAGCTGCGGATCCGCCGGTGCTTCGGACACCGTGCGCAAGACATTGAGCAAGGTCTCCGATTTTAAGACCGTCTCGCGCCATTCGGCCGCCGGCACAGAATCGGCCGTGATCCCTGCGCCTACGTAGAGCGTGGCCGTCGTTGCCTGTAATTGCATGCAGCGCAAATTGACATAGAGGCTCGATTGGCCACCTACATGCACCGGCCCCAAGAAGCCGCTGTAAAAGCTGCGATCGTAGGTTTCCTCGGCCAGGATAAAAGAGAGTGCCTTGTCCTTGGGCATGCCACATACGGCCGAGGTGGGATGAAGTTTGTGTAAGACCTGATTCGCCACTGTTAGCAGTGCTTCGCCGCTGCGATGAACATGAAAAGTGCTTTGCAAGTGGACCACATTGCCGGCCGCTACCGTTTGCGGGCCGGTTTCCTGCAAATCATCAATTCCGGCTTTGTGGAAGAATTCGCGAATATAATCGCTGACCAGCGCCTGTTCGAACACCTCTTTATTGCCCCAGCGCACCTGATCGAGCGGCAGATCGGCCGGGCGCGCCTGTGTGCCGGCCAGCGCCATCGTGCTCAGTTCGCCTTGATCCAGCGCCAGCAGCAACTCGGGGCTGGCGCACATCCATGTGCCAACATCAGGGATGGCGACCAGGGCCACAAAGGCCTGTGGATAGCGGCTGCACAGTTGTTCAAAGGTATGCGTCGGGTCGAAGTGCGGCGGCAGCGCGGTTTCGGTCATGCGTGAAACGACAATTTTGCTGATCTGGGTGGCACGAATAAAGTCGATGGCCGATTCAACCAGCGCCCGAAACTCGGCCTCGGTGGCAATCTGATTGCGGCCGATCGCAAAGGGTAATGTATACCAGGCCGGCTGGATGGGCAATTCACCGCTGGTCAGCGCTTGATAAGTCCAGGTAAAACGGCGATGATTTTCGGCATGGCGCACGCTGCTGTGGATATCACCATAGGTGTGCAGTCCAGCGTTGTCCAGATGCACATCGGCTTGCAGGCGCAGCGTAGCCAGGTTTTGTTCTTTGACAAAGGGTGAAAAGACAAAGGTCGGCGTATTGTCGTGAAAGTCAACCTGAAAATCGCTGTCGGCTGCTTCTGGCTGGCCGGAAAGGTCTACAATCGCCTGGGCACTGGGCGCGCCCGGTGGTCGCCAAAGGGCAACTGGCAGCCGGTTGATGATGGCCGCATAATAAAATGTGGCAACCTGGTTAGCAGGTTGCTCAACTATTTTTGCCGGGCGCGCCGGCTGGGAACAAACGGAAAAGCTTGTCATGGACGGTCATTCACACTCTTTACATAGGCTCAGGGGCATTTGTGAAATTATACTCAAGTTATTTAATAGTATACCGCAAAGTGACGGGTAAGATTGTTAGATTGCTCTCCAAATAATTACGCACCAGCGCTGGATTGGTTGCGCCCCGCGGACGCGCGTGATTGATTTACATCGACGAGCATAATGGTCAAGCGGCTAACACAGACCAACCGCTGCTGGTCATCCTCGATTCGAATTTCCCAAATATGTGTGCGACCACCCAGATGAACCGAGCGCGCCGTACCAAACACATAGCCAGACGTAGCCGAGCGCACATGGTTGGCGTTGATCTCGATGCCGACCGGCTGCTGTTGACTCAAGTCTACACAGGCGGCGGAGGCCATGCTGCCCAGCGTTTCGGCCAGCGCCACCGAAGCGCCACCGTGCAGCAAACCAAAGGGTTGTACCGTGCGCTGATCAACCGGCATGCGCGCCGATAAAAAGTCTGGACCGATGGCCGTAAACTCAATCCCCAGGTGCGCAATCATGGTATTCTGCGTCATTTGATTGGCGGCGGCTAGATCAAGCGTGTTGTTGATGGCGGGCATCGTATTCTCCGTTCAAATCATGTTCTATTATTCACAAACAGTAAGAAATATCATATCCCCCCTTGCCTGTCAAGATGAGCAGAGCGCAGGATGCAAAGTGATGGTCTTTGGCCCATGCATTGACAATTACGTCTGACAGTGGCAAAATCAGCTAGTGATTGGTGTCTAAAATGCTTGAAAGGATCAACTAGAATGACGAACGCACAAATCCCCAATGCAACGCAAGCGGACGCTGATCCATTTTACTACGGGCGCCGTCAGGTGATCCGTTACGATCGCACCGGCCAGCCTACCTACACCTATCTGCCTTTGACTGCTGCGGATTTTTTGGATCCGCAAGCGGGTGATGAATTTGTCCAGACCGCGCAACATGACGCCGATGTGCGCACCTTACGCGCGATTTTTCGCCATTTGCATCGCTTCAATCCCGCGACCGGTGTCCTGAGCAACGTAAAGCTGATCTGGCCCAGCGCCGGCCTGCCCCAACCCGCGCCCGACTTGGCCATCGTCCCGGCAATGAGCGATCCGGATCGCCAACGCACCGTCTTCAATGTGCGTGAGGAAGGCACGACGCCAAGTTTTGTGCTCGAAGTGGTCTCACCCCGCTTTGCCACGGCCGACCTTGAGCAGAAAATGGTGATCTATCAGCAGGCCAGCGTTCCCGAGTATTTTATCATTGATGGCGGTTGGCGTGAAGGACAAGACGAGCAGACACCGCCCACCTACCAAGTGCTCGGCTACCACTGGGACGCCGGCGCCTATCTGGTAATTGCACCCGACGCACGCGGTTGGGTCTACAGCAGCAGCAACAAGGTCTGGATTGGGCCCACGCTCGCACGCGACAGTTTTGTCGTCATCGATGCTCGCACTCAGCAGCCGATCACACCCGCTGCCGAACGCGAAGAACCGGTCGCCGCGGCCTACGCCGAAGCCGCCAACCGTGCCCGCTTGCTGGCCGAGCAGCTAGATTTTTTACGCTTATAATATCAATAAACACAACAACGGATTCAGAAAGCACCGGATGTGCGGATTCGCTGACGCAGTTGCTCGGTTATTTCCCAAGCGGGACTTATCTCGTGACAAATCTGTTGTTTTCTGAATC
>JBBRVA010000562.1:0-5671 GCA_038247295.1 Caldilineales bacterium
AGGTTCTTTACCAATGGCACAGGATCCAACGCTTCGCCGTTAACGCGCACTGGCATACCTTTTTCAAATTCCAACTCCACATATTCTGGCTCGTCCGGCGCCTCTTCCGGATTGGTGGTCCATTCAAACATATCGGCGGGGGGTTCGTTCCACGGATCTTCCAACGGGCCACCTTCGTTGCTCAGATGCCACAAGTTTTTGTCCTGGCTGTAAATGCGGGCCATGGTCGCCTTGACTGGCACATTGTGCTCGGCGGCATAATCTAAAGCATCAACGCGCCCCTTGATGTCCCATTCACGCCACGGGGCAATAATGCGCAGGTGCGGATTGAGCGCCATCACCGTCAACTCAAAGCGTACTTGATCGTTGCCCTTGCCGGTTGCGCCGTGGGCAACGGCGTCGGCCCCTTCCAGTTCGGCAATGCGCACCATATGTTTGGCGATAATCGGCCGCGCGAAGGAGGTGCCGAGCAGATATTCGCGCTCGTAAATTGCGCCGGCTTGTAGGGTAGGCAGCACATATTCGGTTAGAAATTCGTGGCGCAAATCTTCTACATAGCACTTGCTTGCCCCAGAGGCGAGCGCCTTTTCCTCCAGGCCCACCAGTTCATCTTCCTGACCCAAATTGGCGCAAAAACAGATCACTTCGCAATGATAATTATTTTTTAGCCACGGCACGATAATGCTTGTATCCAGCCCGCCGGAATAGGCCAGAACACATTTTTTAACAGTTGTTTTGGTAGACAATTTTAGGTTCTCCTTTTTGATAAATATAGGTGTTTGGGTAAGTTGTAAATGGTAAATAGTAAATGGTAATAGGACTTACGCAGCTTCACCTGGGAGCGCCGGCATCTTGCCGGCAGCCGCCAGGGATGGCGGCGTTCCCGGTGCGTAAGTCCTAGGTAAATGGTAAATGGTAAGTTGTCGTGAAGAAGCTGATTTTTATTTACCAATTACCATTTACTTTTCTCTTGCCCAACAAAAAACGCCACCCGGGGATTCCGGTGTGGCGTTGAGGAAGCGGTGGCGCGAAAGGGCGACATAAGTCATTGCACAAGGCAGTTTAGCAGACAGTTAGAGAACATCCTGTTTGCTCTTGTGCTTATTTTCGTCCGCTTCCGGCGGACATCTTCCTTAAGCGTAAAATGCGCAAGCGTACCATCATTGTGCGAGTCTCTTTGCAAAGTGATCCGACTAATAATCGGTAGCATACCCTACGTAGGGTCGAAAGTCAAACAGACAGTTTCCAATTGTGATCGCTGCTCAAAATCTGCCATCAAAATCTAACCGATACGGCGCGGGGAGTAAAGGATACAGATTTTTGTCTGATTCGTGTATAATCTCTATATCCTCATGAGAAATGCCGAGCACATAATTTGTGCATTTCAGCGATTAGAGATTGGCGATTCGAGATAGTTGCTCTCGAATCGCCAATCTCTAATCGCCAATGTCCACGTTATTTAATCACTACACCTACGCCATCAAACCAAGCTTTTCAAACACCTGCTCAGGAAATAATATGGTATATGATAATCAGCAAAGTCTGGTTCGTCTGCGCTGGCGATGGTTGATTGTCGCCACGATCTACGTCGTAGGATTGTTGCTCGGCTACGGCTTTTTGCTTCAGCAGTGGCAATCTGGCCGCGAAGAACAATGGTTGATGGTCGCGGCGGCGATGATGATCATCCAGATGGGTATTCTGTGGTGGGCGCTGCACTACAACCATCGACCAGCCGAGGCGGTACTGGTGCCCTTTCTGGGCTATGGCAACGGCATGACGCTGGCGCGTGGTCTGTGTACTATGCTATTGGCGGGCTTTCTCTTCGCCCCGCGCCCCACCGATGGACTGGCTTGGATTCCCGCTATCCTCTACACGGTGGAACGTTTAATCGATTACTTCGACGGTTATGTGGCGCGTATTACCGGACAGGAGACAAAGCTGGGCGCAATTCTCGACATGGAGTTCGATGGCCTCGGCTTCTTGATCGCGATTATTCTCTGTATCCAATATGGTCAACTATCAGCCTGGTATCTTGTGTTAGGGTTGGCGCGCCAACTCTTCGTGGCCGGGATGTGGCTGCGGCAGCGCTGGCACATGCCTGTCTACGCATTGCCGCCCAGTGACAATGGCCGCTTGATCGCTGGCTTCCAAACCAGCTTTGTCAGCGTTGTCTTGTGGCCGGTGTTAAGTCCACAGATCACGCTATTGGCCAGTTATCTCTTTGCCATTCCCCTAATCTTTAGCTTTGGGCGCGACTGGCTGGTCGTCAGTGGCGTGCTAGACGCGGACTCAAGCGCCTATCAAAAGGGACGGGCGGCGATCAAACACCTGGTTGAAGATTGGCTGCCAACTGGCGCGCGTAGCCTAGGCGCGCTCCTAGCCCTACAAATCCTCTGGCGCGAAGCGTTCGCGTTTCCGGTCTGGACGGCTTATCTACTTGGCGAGGGATCATACGTGCTGGCGGCGATGATAGAGGCATTGGCTGTACTTTGGCTCTTAGCCACGTTGCTCTTGATCACGGGGGTACTTGGCCGCGTGGGGGCACTGATTTTGTTTAGCCTGGCCTGTCTAGATATTCTGGCCACTGGTTTGCGCTGGAGCGACAACGGGCTGCTCTTTGTCTGCCTGATCATTGTCATTCACTGGGGTAGCGGTCGGTTGGCGCTCTGGAAACCCGAAGAACCGCTGTTGCGGATGAAGCTCGGTGCGCAGCAGCGCGGTCCCCGATAGAGGATTCTGATAAAATCTCACGCAGAGGCGCAAAGAACGCAAAGTTTTCTGAATCTGTTGTAGTATTGAATGAAAGCAGAGACAGCCCGCCGCTTGCTTTTCTTTGCGCCTCTGCACCTTCGCACCTTTGCGTTACAGTTCTTTCGCCGTAAATTGCACCTCAATGCCAAATTCATCGGCCACGGTTAGGGTGTTGGCAAAGTTGGGCGGGTCGATACCAAAGCCGCTCATTAGCAAGCTTGTCGTCGCCACACCGGTGAGGGTGTCACCCGTCAACGTGGCTGTAACATCGAAGGTGGCCGGCTGCGTGATCTCGCGCACGGTCAGATCGCCGATCAATTTGAAGCTAACTTCCTCACCTTCGGTATAAGCCGCCGGCGCGCCCTCGATCGCCGTCGCCGTAAAGCTGGCGACCGGGTAGGTGTTGAAGCTGGGTCCATTCTCGCGGATCCAGGTATCGCGCTGGTTCTGATCGGTGGTCAATGTGTTCATCTGCACCGTAAAACTATTCTCGCCCAGCGCCGCCGTCAGATCGTCCAGATTGAGTTGGAGCTGGCCTTCGATCGCTTGCGTAGAGCCGACCACATCTGATAAACCAGCATTGATCCCTAATTTTGCCAGCGCACCGGCAAAAAATTCCTCATCAACCAAATAGGATACCTTGGACTGTTCGGGCACGATCGCAAAGGTGCGCAGGCCGGTCGCCGCGGCCTCATTGCCAGCCACCGCGGCAGGTGCCGCCGTTGGTTCTACCGCCGCGGCTGGCGTTGCCGTCGCCGCTGGCGCTGGGGTCGGTGATGAGCCACCACAAGCGGTGACAACGCTGATCAACACCAGCAAGAGCAGAGATTTACCAATTTTACAAACCATCATTTTTCTCCTTTTTCTTTTTTCCATTTTAGGGCAACGCAGTCTTGATCTGCGCTTCTGCCCGCACCCCGTTGGGTAGATAAGCGGGCAACGCCTGCGGATCGACGCCATCGCGCTCAAGCAGCGCCCGCACAAAGAGCGAGTAGTTGCCTTCGTGGTGCAGAGTCGGCGTCGTTGTCTTTGCCTTGAGACCCGGTGTAAAGCCGTACTGCGCAAAAATATCGATCAGCGCCGGATCTTGGCTGATCACGTGAACTGGCGTGGCCCAGCCATCAAAACGCCCCGCTACTTGCGGCGGCTGATGGTCGCCGACCAGGATAAAGAGGCTCTCCTCATCGCCGCTGTTCAAAATCAGATCAGTCAACATACGCAATTGAACTTCGACCGCGTTCAGATAATTCTGACGTTTATTGGTGGGTTCGCCGGGTGCGACATCCGTTTCATCTGGCGTCATGGTCATTTTATTGAACGTGCGCCAATCCTCTATCACAGGGGGCTGCGGCAGCCAAGGGAAATGCGAGTTCTGCGTAATCGTAACAAAAAACAACGGCTGATCCGTCTGTTTTTGAAGCACCTGATTGGCATAGTTTAACACATATTGGTCAGGCGGCGCCGGTCCCCACCCATACAGTGGGCCATTATAGTCTAGATCGCGGTAGCGCAGCCATTGATCCACCCCCAGAAAACGGATATAGCGGTTCCACATCCGATCATCCAATTCATCGGCGATGGAAGAAATCCAGGCGTAATAATAGCCCTGAGTTTTGAGATAACGCCCCAAATCTGGATAACTTTCCACCTGGTATTTATTCAACAGCGACAGATATTGGGGATGGTTATCGATACGCAGCCCAAATAGGGTGCTCGTATAAGCCATCCACGAGCCACCACCCCAGGTTGGTGATTCACTCAGCGCGCTCGTTGCCTGCCACCCCCCCTTGTTTAATTGCTGCTCTAGCTCGCTTAGTAATTTTGTATAGGCGGCGCGGTAATCGGCCCGTTTGTAGAGCACACTGCCGTACGACTCGACAAAGATCAGATAGATATTGGGCTTCTTGTCCAATGCATAGGCGCGGTAGTCATAGGCTTGACGCATCGTGGCATCGTCAAAGCTGCTAATGTCGCGGTAGAGCGCGAACGAGTCGGCAACATTCTTTTCCAGCTTAAAGGTCAAGCTACTCAGAATCATTTCCGGCTTAGCCGTATAGATCTGATAGCGAAAGGCAGCAAACACAGAAAGGGTGGCCAGCAGAGCCATTGCGATGCGGGTCGCGCGCGTCAGTTTGGGGGCAGCGCCGCTGTCCAATAGGGTGTTGATTAGGATCAAAATCGCAAGCAACGCCGCCAATACGCCAACAATGGCCAGTGCATAGAGCCAAAGCGAAGCATGCGCGTGTTGAGCGAGAAAAGGGATGCCATCGCGCGCTAGGTAATATTGGCTAAAGAAAACAGGATCAGCATGATAGATCGAGACAATAATTGCTTCGTACAAATAGTAGCAGAAGGCCAGTACATAGACAATGGCAATGATAACCCGAAAAATGGGCCGCTGTAATATACGGACGTTGACCCACAGCGCAATCAGCAGCGTCATCTCGAGACCGAGACGAAAGGGGTCTAGGTTTTCGCGCCAGAGAAAGAGCCGCGTGAGACCGATCCAAAGCCCATCGGCGAAGATCGATAAGGGCGGAAAAAGTGGCGTCGTCTCACGATTTAAAAGGTAAATTGGTAAAAAGAAGAGTGCATTCAACACAGAAAAACCAACCCAAAAAACCAGGTTGGGGCGCTTCTCATCTACGCGCAGAGCTGACAGTCGATAGAACGCCACGGAGATCTCCTCTGCAACGAGTCATTGTGATGTACAAATTGGGGTGTAAGGCGGTTCCAAAACAATTAGAATCCAACGCATGGTGCGTGGTGCGTCCGTCCCTGGTGGGGAATCACGACGCCCAACTCACGCACCACGCGGGCTGGACGCTTTAAATTTTGGCATAATCTAACGATTTGGGTCGCGGCCGCTAAAAAGGAAATATCGCCGGCTGCGTGGATAAATTGTAGCAGGCGCAGCCAA
>JBBRVA010000563.1:0-5658 GCA_038247295.1 Caldilineales bacterium
CGTTGTAACGCCAGCACCGTTGCCATAGCAATCCCTTCGAAGTTAGTATCTTTCTCTGTACTACATGGCTCTTGCTATACAATAACCCCGTACCAATGGAGCAGCGCAGCGGATTCGCTGATTTATTCGTTAGGAGCCATAGCCATGAACGAAACCTCGATTACCCAATCTATTACTGCCACGTTTGCCAGCGTCCAGCCGGTCGATGCCTGGGGCGACACCTTCTTTTTCTACAACCCGGATCGCCAGCGCGCCGCTGAAATTTATTTCGCCACGCTCAAAAGCAAAGACGACGAGTACGACAATACCTCGAATCTTAACCGCCCAGATGTCTTCCGGCTGAACATCGGCATTAGCAAGGCCACCTACCGCACCCTGTTTGGCGCGCCACCGGCGCGTGCTGATTCCGACGAGACCGTTGAGACCCGCTATGACTTCAGCGCCTTGGATCAACTGCTGCCGCACCCGGTTTACGGGCGCATGTTTTGGGTCTGTGTGCTTAACCCCAGCCCGGCAACGTTCCAAGCCGTGCAGCCACTGCTCGCCGAGGCGTATGATCTGGCAGTCAAGAAGTATGCAAAACGCGTGGCACGCGAGCGTTCCGGCCCGGAAGCAACATCAGGAAGTGATGACCCAGCCGCGTGATGGATATAATCCAGCCATCGAAAGAACCAGCGGCAGCATTTGAACAGAAACCTACAGTTTCATCAGGATCATCAGGATCAAAATAGTGGATCAAAATCAACATTTCCCTACTTGTCAGCCGATAGGTTTTGATACGAGGGTGATTTTATTTAGGCAAGCTAAAAGAGGGGATGACAGATGAGCAGCAGAAACAGCATCATCGCAACGTTGCGCGCCCACCTTGAACCAAATCCGAACATTCTGGCCCTGTGGCTGGAAGGGGCTGACGCCACGGGCGCCGTTGACGAATACTCGGATCTTGATCTCTGCTGCTCCGTCGTCGCAGGTAGCCTGGCGCAGGTGGCAGACCAGGCCGAGCAAGCGCTCGCCAGCCTAGGCCGCATTGACTTCAAGCAAAAATTGCGCGCTGAAAAGGATGCCCAGCACCTGGTCTGCCACCTGGCCGGCACGTCGGCCTATCTGCTCGTCGATTTTAATCTATTTGTGGATCGGGGTAGTGAGTTTGTGGCTGGCGACGCGATTGAGCAGCCGCTTGTCTTGTTCGATAAAGCCAATGTGATCCGCTACGTGAGTCAACAAGAACGGCTGACCAGCTTGGCAAAGTACCAACGCCTTCAGGCGCTAAAGGATACGGTGGCGCAAGTTTCTCGGCTGGACAAATATTTGAAGCGGGACGAATTTCTGGAGGCCTTCGGCTATTATCAAAAATGGCTGCTCGAGCCACTGATTGAAGTGTTACGGATGCAGTATACGCCGCTTCATCCTGACTATTTTATTGTCCATATCTCGCGGCATTTGCCGAGCCATGTGCTGCACCGCTTAGAAGCGCTCTTCCAAGTCAACTCCGTGGCGGAAATTGAAAGTAAACACCAGGAAGCGCTAAAATTTTTTGAGGAAACCGTCGCTGCCCTCACCAGCGCTGGTGAGGGTGGCGCGTAGCTGACCGTGGCGCGCTTATCAGCTGATCCATACTGTAACAGTAAGCCGCTGGTTCGTCAGCGATCTATGAACAAGAAGTAGGTTGCGTTTGCAGGGCGTGTTCTACCTGATCGGCCTTGCTGTTCAGATGCGTTTTAACATCTGGGCTGTACGAATTTTGTTGTAGCTGATAGCGTATTTCTGCCACTTGCCGATGGATAGCGTGGGCGCGGGAACCGGTCGGCAGGCGCAGCGCAAGATCATGGAGCACCTGCAGCAACGTTTGGGTGGCATGTACGTCGTTGGCGGCGGCCTGCCGAATCTGACTAAAGGCCGCCTCGATCATATCGTCCCAAGTCGGACGGGTGACAATAATCTGCGTCTGCCCGTTGGCGGCAGTGCGCACCGCTGAAGGAAAAGTACGCTCTGCCAACCGACCGGCAACATCGCCAAGATGATACAACGCATACTCCGCCGTGGTTACGTCGTTGATCCCCGGTGATAACGCTTTGAGCGCAATGTCGACAAGCTGGCGGATACCGAACAGGGGGTCCTGCGTAATGGTCCGTTCCCGATCAATCACAAAAGCGCGGCGAATCTGGTCGCTCACCGCATCGGCTGCGCTATCGCTCTGATCAAGCTCTGCAATGATGCTGCCACAGGCCACAAACTCACCAATCCGAGGCCGGATCCATAGCCATTGCGTCGAAGCGAGTGGCGCCTCCAGCAAGGTCTGTTCGTCGATATGGCGCACAAACCCGGCGCGGTGCGAACGCACGACCACGAGGTTGCCATTGGGCTTCAGCTGTGCGCGGATGACGGCCAGTGACGGAGGATCGGGCACGCCTTGGCCAATCCCTTGCGGGTACATCTCATCAATCTGGGCAATCAATTCATGGCGCACTTCATCCAGAATAACCGCCACTTGCAGCGACTGTGACATGTGGTGGATGAAGAAGATCAGCAGCCCCAAACAGAGCAGGGCCAGGCCCACCGCGGTTGTAACGGAGAGCGCTGGTACAAACGGCGCCCCCCCCTCTTCTGCACTGCGTATGGTGCGTAACACCAGGAGCGCGTAGAAGAAGGTCGCCGTATAGGTGCCCAACACGACTTGATTCGGGCGGCTCGCCGTAAATTGCCGCAGCACACGCGGCGTAAACTGGGCCGATGCCTGGACTAAGGCGATAATGGTCAGTGAAATGGCAATCGAGATCACGGTAACCATCGAGCCAGCCACTACCGAAAGTAAGGTGCGCGCCGCGTCTGCCGTGCCACTGAACAGCCAGGGAATCAGCATACTATCACGCTGTGCCAGCCCGATATCCACTCTAATCAGCAGTGATGAACCAAGGATGGCTAGACCCACTAAGATGGTGGGAATAAACCAGAGACTACTCTGCACATTTTCCCACAGATTTTGTAATTTGCTTCGCATACGCTTCCTCTACTTGGCATCGTGGCGCGAACATAGCAGCTAAGGTTCCTGGCTGACCAACCCGATACGCCCAACGGTTACTGTGCCGCCATCCTGCTGCCCGGTTGCTCGCTCTATCGTTACTGCGTACATAACCTGCCCCACCTGCTCGCGCGGCTTTGTTTGGAACCAGGCGCCACGAGCAGTAGGAACCAGGCTCAATTCGCGTGAGGGCAAAAAGCTTCAGGGGTTTTGTGCCTCCTCCTGGGTATGGCGCAAACGGCGGATCTCTGCATGTAAGCTGGCAATGTCATGCCGCAGCGCCACGATGGATTGCGCACCAGCGATTTTCGCCGCCTCATTGTCGGCATCGCGACCAATAAAAAATGAGGCCAACGCGGCCGTCACATAGCCAAAGATCGCAAATGCATAGAGGGCTAACAGAAAACAGAGGATGCGGCCTTCCGCCGTCTGTGGCCAATAGGCGGAGCCCATCGTCGTCACGATCATGGCTGTCCACCACAGGGCTTCCCCAAACGAAGCAAGGCCGCCGGGCACAGCGTTTTCAAAGGTATACATGCCCGCCGCACCGCCCAGCGTGACCACGAGCGTGAGGGCGCTCACATAGCCCAGACCGCGCCGGCCCATACTCACGCGGAGGGCTTTAATGCCGCGGTTCAACGTCGTGAGCACACGCAGCAAGCGTACACCGCGTACGGCACGGGTCGCATTGAGCAGCCGCACCACTCGCACCGTGCGGAACACCCGCAAGGCCGGCACCGCCAGCGCAATCACGGTCAACCAATTCTGGGTCAGGTAGGTCAGCTTATGCGGTGCTAAGACAAATTTGAGCGCAAAATCGAGCAAGAAGATACCCCAGATGAGCAGACTGAGCATTTCGAGGAAAGGACTTATCCCCCAAATGAATTCGATCACCAACAGAGCCAGCCACACAAAGCCCAGCACCAGCATCGGTATTTCCAGCCACTCATCCAATTGTTGAAGCAGTTCCGTCCGTTCCTGCTCAAGGGACTGTTCTGCCTGCCTATCAATGCTATTCATGAAGTACCCCATTGTATCTAGAACATTCCTGATTGCTTGTTCCCCTCGGTTGGTAGAGGCCCCTTGGCAGCTTTTGTCGTGGTCAACCATGTAAGGGAGTGGTCTTCCGTAAAATGGCCCAGTCAAACTGTAGGGTATTCATCTGGCTCCTCCCACACCATTGCCGGTTAGGTATCCGTCGCGTTGCCTGCTGGGGGCAGCGGTTCGACGCCGGCAAGACTCGACGCCCCGGTTCCACTGCCCCGCTCGACCACGCTGAATGACCCATCCGTCTCCAGGACCACGGCTTCGGCTTCCCCCAGCGTGACCAGCCCGGCGGCGCGAACCGCCGCTCGAATCTCCTCTTCGGCCACCCGGGTCCGCCGCAGCGCGGTCTGGAGGAACGCGCCCCGGTAGAGCAGCAGCGTTGGCTCCCCGGTGACCAGGCGGCGGACCCAAGGCGCACGGACGCTGGACCAGGTAATGGCAAATTGCAGCCCAACCAGCAAGGCAAAGGCCACAATCCCCTGGGCCAGCACGACATCCTTACTGAGCAAGATAGTGGCCAGCGTTGAGCCCAGCGCGACAGTAACGACCAGATCGAAGGCGTTCATCTTCGAGAGGGTCCGCTTGCCCGACAGCCGCAGCAAGCCGAGCAGGCTGATATAGGCCAAGACGCCGATCACGAATGTGCGCAGGAGCGTAGTCCAGTTATCAAAGAAAATGTGTTCCAACCCTACCTCCTAGCCATTGCTGAACAAGGGTTTGTCCAGGTACGCCGATGACACCCGCCCTAACCGGTAGCATCGGCCTGTGCATGATTTATCGTGACGTCACCCTTCGCTCGCGCGGTTAGCAAGCGAACGCCTCACTGAGTTTCACTAGCGCCGATCGACTGACTGGGCATGCGGTAGCAAGCATCGTTCCATCCATTCGCCGGCGCTATCTTTCCCTTAATTGGGCGTCTTAGAGCGCATGAACGCCAAACCTCGGCATGTACCGCATGTTAGGGTAAACGATCTCACCTTATCTAATCTATAAGAGTGCTAACAATCTGAGAATTTTTAAGACCCACGTTGACCCCGACCCTGACCCAGTTTTCGCCTCACAGCGTCAAGCGGTATAAGTGTGGAACACAAATGCCGCTAACCCTACAAAGAAGGCTAGCGGCATTTGTGGATCTCGCTCATACCTATTATCACCACAAGATATTGCGGCAGACGAAAAGTTAGCGACGATATATAGAGAATGAGCCCCTGGGACTCGAACCCAGAACCCAGGGGTTAAAAGGCCGTTGCTCTACCATTGAGCTAGAGGCCGCTATATGTGGTATTTCTAAAAATTATAGCCACCAGAGGTAGTATACCTACGGCAATTGATAATTACATAAGCTTCTGCTTACGTTGCTAGTATAACATACTACGGCTTATTTTGCAAGTAGGTTTTTGCGCTACCCATATTTGCTTCTCTTCTAATACAGCTGCAAGGTGAATTATGATAATGACTGTATAGCTGGCAACCAGGATAGTATACAGGTGTGCTTCTAAATTGCCTATAAACTAGATCATATGATAACATACCACAGAATGAAACCTCTCCAAAAACTCAAGTTCTTTGCAGATAGCTTAATATTATTTTCC
>JBBRVA010000564.1:0-5655 GCA_038247295.1 Caldilineales bacterium
CATCATTTTATGGTTCGATCTTGCCGGCGGCTTGGTCATTGATGCTGGCGCTGCGGGCACGCGGCATCGGTTCGGCCTGGACGACGTTGCATCTGCCGTACGAAAAAGAGGCGGCGCAACTATTGGGCATTCCTGATCATATCACCCAAAGTGCGCTCTTGCCGGTCGCCTATTTTACCGGCGAAGATTTCCTACCCGCCGAGCGCATCCCGGCGCGCAATGTAACGCATTGGGACGGTTGGGGGCAGCAGCGGTAAGACAGTGAGGCAGTAGGACAGTAGGGCAGTGGGACAGTAAGTCAGTAGAAACACTGTCTCACTGCCCTACTGTCCCACTGTATAACCATACGCCCAGCCAGATCAAGCATACGATAATCGCCCACCTGTCAGCAAAAACGGAGCACCACCATGCAAATCGTCGATCTGTTGCCCGATGACCACCCAAAAATTGAACAGACGGCCCGCTTACTGCTCGAAACGTTTGCAGAGAGCGCGCCCGACGCCTGGCCAACGCTAGCAGAGGCATTGGAGGAAGTGCAGGATGCGCTTGCGCCGAATAAAATTAGCAAAGTCGCAATTGACGATGCACACAATGTGCTCGGCTGGATCGAGGGCAAACACCAATACAGCCGCGTGTGGGAACTTCATCCACTGGTCGTGCGCCGCGATTGCCAGGGGCGCGGCATTGGGCGCACCCTGATAGCCGAACTGGAAAAGGCAGTGAAAGACCGGGGCGGGTTGACGATTTTGCTCGGCAGTGATGATGAAACCGGCCAGACCAGCCTGTATGGGCTTGAGCTCTATCCCAATGTGCTGGAACAGGTGTTACAAATCAAAAATGTGCGCCGCCATCCGTACGAATTCTATCAAAAAGTGGGCTTTACGATCGTAGGCGTCGTCCCCGACGCCAATGGTTTTGGCCAGCCAGATATTTTGTTGGCGAAACGCGTTGAATAATGGTAAATGGTAAGTGGTTGCGCCTGCCATCCCACCACTTACTATTTACCGCTTACCATTTACCATTTACCATTTACCACTATTTTAAGGAGTAATCCACATGACTCAGGAACAGCTTGCCATTCACGGCGGCCCTCCCGCCAAACAGCGTCCCGACCCGCCGATGTACCCCGGCGGCATGGCGGTTGATCACGAAGAGGAAGCGGCGGTACTAGAAGTGCTGCGCAACAAACACCTCTACCGCTACAACGGCCCCTTCAAAACTGCCTCCAAGGTGGAACAGTTGGAAAAAGCCTTTGCCGCACACAAAGGCGTACACTATGCCCAGGCCGTCAACGCCGGCACATCGGCCTTGATCTGCGGTCTGGCCGCGCTTGGGGTTGGCCCCGGCGATGAAGTGATTGTGCCCGCCTACACCTGGATTGCTTCCGCCGCGGCCGTTTTGGCCGTCGGTGCAGTGCCCGTCATGGCCGAAGTCGACGAATCTTTACTGCTTGATCCCACTGATCTGGAAACAAAGATTACGCCTTACACCAAGGCGATTATGCCGGTCCATATGCGCGGCGCGCCGTGCGCGATGGATGAGATTCTGGCCGTAGCGCACAAACATAATCTCAAGGTGATCGAGGATACGGCGCAGGCCAATGGCGCCAACTACAAGGGGCAGGCCTGTGGCACCTTGGGCGATGTGGGTTGTTACAGTCTGCAATTCAATAAAATTATCACGTCGGGCGAAGGTGGCATGGTCGTTACCAATCAAGAAGAGGTGTGGAAACGGGCCTGCATGTACCACGACCCGATTGGCGCTTTGCGGCGCGGCTTTGTCACCGAGGAATTGCGCTACGGGATCAATTTCCGCATGTCTGAAATGCAAGGTGCGATTGCGCTTGTGCAGCTGAGCAAACTAGACGGGTTGATCGGTGCGATGCAAGAGCGCCAAAAGATGCTGAAGGCTGGGATGGCTGACATTGCCGGGCGCAAAGGCATCACTTTCCGCGCCAGCAACGACGCGGCTGGCGATGCCGGCGTCTGCTCGATCTTTTTCATGGAAAGCCCTGCGCTCGCCCAGAATGTGGCGGCCGCCCTGAATGCCGAAAATATTGGTGCCAGCACGCTCTACACGCGCGATGACATCGACTATCATGTCTACGCCCACTGGGTGCCAATCATGGAGCAGCGCGCCTGGTCGGCCGGCGGCGACCCATGGAAATGGGCGCAGCGCGAGATCAAATATTGGCATGAGATGTGTCCCCGTAGCCTTGATCTGCTTGGCCGCGCCGTCCACCTGGATTGCAGCCCACTGCTGACCAACGAGGATGTCGAGGAGACGATCGAGGGTTTGAATAAGGTGTTAAGCACAGTAGCGTAGGATTTACGATTTACGATTTTTGATTTACGAAATTGCATCGTCTACCAGTCGGGTGCCCATTGGGCGCGTAAATCGTAAATAGGCCGATCTACATTCAATCTGGAAATAAAATTTATCATGACCAAACTAGCAATTAGCGGCGGTGTACCCGTCCGCACGAAGCCCTGGCCACGCTGGCCGCAATGGGATGGACGTGAACGTCAGCGGGTGCTGGAAGTGTTGGAATCGGGCGAGTGGGGTGGTTTTAACCCAGTCGTTCGGGAATTTGAGCAAATGTTTGGCAAGCGTCACCAAGCCAAACATTGCCTGGCCGCCACGAATGGCACGCTCTCATTGGAAGCAGCACTGCGCGTGGTGGGTGTGGGTCACGGCGACGAAGTGATCGTACCACCCTATACATTTATTGCCACGGCCAATGCGGTTCGGCTCACAGGCGCGACGCCGGTTTTCGTCGATATCGAGCCCGACACCTACAACATTGATGCCACAAAAATCGAGGCAGCCTTGAGTCCAAAGACCAAGGCAATCATGCCGGTTCATTTTGCGGGCTTGCCCGCCGATATGGATGCGATCATGGCCTTGGCTCAGCAACATAATTTATTTGTGATCGAAGATGCCGCCCACGCGCATGGCAGCACCTGGCGTGGTCGACCGATGGGCACGTTGGGCCACATCGGTTCGTTTAGTCTCCAGGCCAGCAAAAATCTAACGGCCGGCGAAGGCGGTATCTTGCTGACCAATCACGACGATTTGGCGCAAAAGCTATGGAGTTATATCAACCAGGGTCGTTCACCAGAAGGCGCTTGGTACGAACACGAGAGTTTGGGCAGCAACTTACGGCTGACAGGATGGCAAGCGGCCATTCTGCTGGCCCAGATGGAGCGCTTCGATGAGCAATTGGCGCGTCGCCAACAAAATGCCCGCCACCTTAACGCTTTTCTAGAAGAGATCGACGGGCTAGAGCCGATGCGCTGGGATACACGAGTGGAGAACCACTCCCATCATCTTTTTATGATGCGTTATGACGCGACTGGCTTCCAAGGTCTGGCGCGCGAGCAGTTTGTGGCTGCGTTACGGGCAGAAGGCGTGCCTTGTTCCACTGGATACGCGCAGCCGCTTTACAAACAGCCGCCGCTCAACGAGCCATACAGTCGCATCATGCCCTGCCCAGTGGCCGAAAAGGCCTGCCAAGAAGTAATCTGGATCGGCCAGAGTATGTTGCTCGCCGACCCAAGTGAGATGGATGATATTGTGCAGGCCGTTGTTAAGATTCGCGAGAACATTCAGGCAGTACCGGTGTAAATAAGGTAGCCAGGGAAACCGGTGTACAAGTTGTACACCGGTTTCCCTGGCTACCTTATAAATATTCTACACCATATAGGACTTACGCAAAATGAGTGTTCTTACGGCGGCTGAGCTTGTCGAAGCCGGCTTCGCGCCCAGCGGGCACCCGCTCAGCCGCCGTAAGTCCTATTATAAATATTATACATTACGCTCGATCTCGATATACGGCATACAAAGGCAAAGTAAGGTATAATGCATTATTGCAGTAAAGCTATAAAATCGATGCAAAAATAAAGCTATAACCTTAGTCGACAATGATGTTAGCTTCTAGTATTACCGAATTTAATTTTAAATTTTTATAACGCTTCACTGCCACAAAAATCTTTCTTTACCTTAGGTTACGTTGTTAACGATCGAGAAAAGTATGACTGAAGAAATCAAAAAAGAACCCGATGCGGAGAGCTTCACCCAATTCGGCTTAAGCGAACCGCTCTTACGGGCGATAAACGATCTGGGTTACGAAGCACCCACCCCCATTCAGATCCGCACTATCCCGTTGCTGCTGGACGGGCGCAATGTGATCGGCCAGGCGCAGACGGGCACGGGCAAGACCGCGGCCTTCGCCTTGCCCATTTTGGAAAAGATCGACCTGAGCCGCAATGTTGTGCAAGCGCTGGTGCTGACGCCGACGCGCGAGCTGAGCATCCAGGTCGCCGAGGCTTTCCACACCTACAGCAAACACCTGGGCCGCGTGCGCACGTTGCCCGTCTATGGTGGCGAAGCGATCCAGAAACAATTGGGCCGCTTGCAGAGTGGTGTGCATGTTGTTGTCGGCACCCCTGGCCGCATTATGGATCACCTACGCCGCGGCTCGCTGCGTTTCACGGCGCTCAAAATGGTGGTGTTGGACGAGGCCGATGAGATGTTGCGTATGGGCTTTTTGGAAGATGTCGAGTGGATTCTGAGCCAGGCTACCGGCGATCTACAAATTGCGCTCTTCTCGGCCACCATGCCCGAAGAGATCAAGCGCATTGCCGACCGCTATCTAAAAGACCCCGTCGCGGTCGAGATCCGGCAGAAGACGCTGACCGTGCCGACGATCACGCAGCGCTATATGATTGTGAGTGAATCCCAGAAGCTCGACGCGATCACCCACTTGTTGGAAACCGAGAACACCCCCGGTGAAGCGGTGTTGATCTTTGCGCGCACCAAACTTGGCGCCGGTGAGCTGACAGAAAAACTACAAGCCCGCGGTTATGCGGCAGAAGCCATGCACGGCGACATGACCCAAGCCCAGCGCGAAAGCGTGATCCGGCGGTTGCGCAGTGGCCACGTGGAAATTGTCGTCGCCACCGATGTGGCCGCGCGTGGGTGGGACGTGGAACGCATCACGCTGGTCGTCAACTACGACACCCCCTACGACACCGAATCTTATGTCCATCGCATTGGGCGCACAGGCCGCGCCGGCCGCGCTGGCCAATCGGTGCTCTTTGTCACGCCGCGCGAGCAGCGCATGTTGCGCGACATCGAGCGCTATACGCGCCAGCGGATCGAGCCACTCAAAGCGCCGACCAAAGCCGACATCGCCGCCCGCCGCATTACGCTCTTCAAGGAGCGGATTTTGAAAACGGTAGAAGCGGGTGAACTGGATCTCTACCTGGGTCTGGTCAGTGAATTGGCCGCCGAGAGTGGCCGCGATATCGCTGAGATTGCTGCGGCTGCGGCCCGTTTGGCCCAGGGTGATAAACCGCTGGAAGCCAAGGTGGAGCCGTTGCCCGAATTTGTCGTGCCCCAGGGTGGCAATGGCATGGTGCGCCTGGTCATCGAAGTGGGCCGCACCAGCAGCATCCGTCCCAACGATGTGGTCGGTGCGATTGCCAACGAGGCCGCCGTCCCCGGCAACGTGATCGGCGCCATCGATATCTATGACAACTTTACTTTTGTCGATATTCCGGCGCGTTATCTACAGCAGGTTATGGAAGGCATGGCTGGCGTCACCGTGCGTGGCAGCGCGGCCAACATCCGCGTGGCCACCCCCCAAGATCG
>JBBRVA010000565.1:0-5650 GCA_038247295.1 Caldilineales bacterium
GGAGCTGGACCAGCGTAAGATTTTCAACCGAATTGCTGGGGTGAACCACAATCGCCAAACCATCCAAACCAATTGGAATATGCATCAACGTAGGCCGTGCGGGGAGCGCGCCTGGCACGGCGTCTGTTTCCGGCGGCGTCAGGGTACTGGCCGCCAGGTCGATTTGGCGCTGTTCCACCTGCGTTTCCCCAATTGTGCTGGAGCCACCCAGCCAATTGAAGAGCACTTGCGGATGGCGCCGCGTAAATTCAGCGGTCAAATCGTGCAGCACAGGCTGCATCGCGGTAGCGCCGGCCAGGGTAATGGTTGTTGGCGTGGGCGTTGCCACCGCGGCCTGTTCGCAGGCAACCAGCAGAGAGCCCCCACAAAGTAGGCCAAGCAGCCAAACATAACGCCAACAGGGCAACAAACGCCGCTCGATCAAAAACACGCCGGTACCGATCATGCCCAAACTTGGGCTAGGATCATCACGCCCACCCCAACCACCAGACAGTAAGCCGCAAAAATATACAGATTGTGCGTGCGCAGATAGCCGAGCAGAAAGCGAATTGAAGCGTAGCCGGTTATTGCACTCACGACAAAACCAATCAATAGCACGGGAACTTGCGTCGCAACCGCGCCACTATCCGTCTGCAACACATCAACCAGTTGCAGCAAGCCGGCGCCCAAAATGGCTGGTGTGCCAAGTAAAAAGCTAAAACGAGCCGCATCGTCACGCCGGATACCGCGCACTAAGCCAGCAGCAATCGTACTGCCGCTACGGCTAATCCCAGGCAAAAGTGCAATTGCCTGGGCGATGCCAATCACTACCGTATCACCTAGATTCAACTGCTTTAGGTCGCGCTTCTGTTGAGCACGCCGGATCAACAACTCGCTGCCGGCCAGAAAGAGCGCTGTGATCACCAGATCGCGCCCAGTGGAGAAAGGATCGGCAAAGAGCGATTCAAAGAAATCGTTGAAGAAAAAGCCAGTCAGCACCGCTGGGATACTACCGATCACAATCAACCAGCCCAAGCGCGCATCTGGATCGGCCAGGGAACGGGTGACAAAACTACGCAGGACGGCGACAGTGATCGCCCAAAAATCACGCCAGAAGACGGCAAACACGGCCACCAGCGTGCCCCAATGCAAAACAAGATCGTAAAAGAGAGATTGCGGCGCCCAACCCAACAACCAAGGTGTGATCACCAGGTGAGCGCTGCTACTCACCGGGATAAATTCAGTTAACCCTTGCACAATTCCCAAAACGATGGCTTTCAATAATTCAAACAAGTCAATTTACCTTTCATAGATTGCAGAAAGCGACCGATGAGGCGTCGCCTATTATCAGCTATTTTTGACGGCACAGTTCCATGTAAAAATCTATCGTACCACAGACAGGCGATGCGGGAAAAGGTGGTGAGGATTTATAGATTAATTTGATTGGGCAAGCGAAGGCTAAACGCTGATATTCTGCGGAGTGCGCGATTGGATAAACCGTTTGCGCTGTTCGTGACGGACAGTTTGATTACTAATTTGGTAGCGGGCGAGAAACTCCTTACGAAAATCGGCAAATGTTCCCGTGGCCAGCGCATTGCGAATCTGGCGCATTAAGTCGAGCATAAACTGCACATTGTGGATCGTACCAAGCCGCAGCGCGCTTATTTCGCCAGCCTTGTACAAATGGCGCAGATAGGCGCGGCTGAAAGTGCGACAAGTGTAACAGGGACAATCATCCTGCACAGGACGTGGATCTTCTGCATATTGGGCACTGCGCATGTTGAGGCGGCCATCCAGCGTTAGCAACGCACCATTTCGTGCGATGCGGGTGGGCAACACACAGTCGAACATATCGATGCCACGATAGACGGCTTCGATAATGTCTTCTGGGGCGCCGACGCCCATCAAATAGCGTGGCTTATCCACTGGCAAAGCTGGGCAGGTTTCATCTAGGGTGTTATACATTTCACCTTTGGTTTCGCCCACGGCCAAACCACCGACGGCATAACCTGTGAAATCAAGGTCGCGCAAAAATTGAGCGCTCGCCTGACGCAGATCCGGGAAAACTCCACCTTGAACAATACCAAACAAGGCTTGATCAGCGCGGGTGTGCGCCACTTTACACCGTTCCGCCCAGCGATGGGTACGATCCAAGGCGCGCAGATTATACGCATAATCGAGTGGATCTGGGCATTCGTCTAGCACCATGGCGATATCTGGTCCTAGCGCCTGCTCAATTTCCATCACTCGTTCTGGTGTGAAGCGATGACGGCTACCATCAATGTGGCTGCGGAAGGTAACACCATCGGCGTCGAGCTTACGTTGGTGGGCCAGGCTGAAGACCTGAAATCCACCCGAATCGGTTAGAATGGGGCCAGACCAACCCATAAATTGGTGCAAGCCACCAAATTTTTCAATCAGTTGATAACCGGGGCGCAAGTAGAGATGATAGGTATTGGCGAGAATTAGCTCGCAACCGGCCGCCTGCAAATCGCGCGGTTCCAAAGTTTTGACGTTGGCCAGTGTCCCCACCGGAGCAAAAGCCGGCATCTGAATGGCGCCATGGGGGGTAGAAAAGGTGCTGAGGCGGGCAGCGCCCTCGGTTTTATGCAGAGTAAAATCAAAAAGAGACGCCATCAGGCCAATAATCCCTGGAGTATAGGTTCGCTTGACGTTTGATTGGGCAGCAAATTTGCGATCGGAATCCGGCCAGAAACCAATGTGCCGTGCCCGCTTGCATGTTGCGGTGATTGTACAGTTAGCAGACCACCGTGCATACTAGCGCGTTCGTGCATGTTGAGCAAGCCAAAGCTACCAAATTCCCCGTAGCGATGAATGGTGGCATCAAAATCGAAACCAACACCATCATCTTCTACTTCAAAATAAAGATTTTCGCTGTCAGTATACATCCGAATCCAGAGGTTTTCCGCCTTCGCATGCTTGCGAATGTTGTTGACCGCCTCTTGAATGATACTAAAGACAGTGCTAGAGCCGGCCATCGAGAGCGGGAAATCAAAGGCGCGCACGTCTAAATGCACATTACAATCCAGCGATGCCTCTAATTGACGATGATAGGCTTGCAACGCAGGGACAAGGCCACGGCTTTCCAAAATGATCGGCCGTAACTCAAAGAGCAAGGTTCGTACTTCACGATTGGCCTGGCGCGCTAGTTCTTCGATCGAATCAATTTCTTTCTGCGCCCGCTCATATTTCTGCGTGGTCAACAGTCGGCGCGTCATGTCTAAATTCATAATAATCAGGCTCAACATCTGCGCAGTATTGTCGTGCAATTCGCGGGCTAGTTGGTGGCGTACCTCTTCCTGGGCGCGAATGATGCGCTCTTGCTCCGAGCGTAAATTCTGGTAGAGTTCTGCATTTTGCAAGGCTATCGCGGCTTGGTTGGCAAATGTTTGCAAACCAGCTTGCCTTTCCGCATCAAACGATTTGCCATTGAACGAATAGACGACAATGACCCCAGTCACACGCCCGCGGTAACTGAGCGGCACGGCAGCAACACTGCTCTGGTCCAATTCTGGATAGTCTGTACGCGGTACATGTCGCCAATCCATAGCAGCACAGCGCACAGCGAGTGGTCGATTGTAGGTAACACTCCAACCGGCCAGGCCAGAATGGATGGGCGCCAGCCGCTCAGTGTCAACCCGCTCTGCGCCCAGTTCGGCGCTAGCGAAGAGCCGCAACGCCTGTTTACGGGCGTCGATCAACCAGAGCTCGCTGCGATCAGCGCTAGAAATTTCTAATACACTTTGGGTGATTGTGTTTAAGACAACGGCAACATCCAGTTCGCTGTTCATGGCTTGGCTAACCTTGTTCAAGGTGGCGAGTTCATGCACCTTGGTCTGCTCGCGCTTAAAGAGTTGGGCATTTTCCAGAGCAATCGCAATCTGCTGGCCCATCATTGTCAACCAGTTAGCGTCATCTGGGCTAAATCCCCCTGGTATATTTTTATTCATCAATTCTAACACGCCAATGGTACGATCGTGGACGCGCAAAGGCACACAGAGGATGTTTTGTGTTGTATAGCCGGTCTGAGAGTCGACAGTTGAATTGAACAAGTCGCTTTGGCTGGTGTCATTAACAATCAATGCTTTGCCGTGGGTAGCCACCCAGCCAGCAACGCCGTGGCTTAGCGGCATCCTTTGTTCTTCTAAGCCCTGGGCGGCCGCGCCTTTGGCAACGAGAAAGACTAATTCCTGGCGGTCTTCATCCAAACTAAAAAGGGTGGCGGCTTCGGCATTCAGCACATAGGCCGCCAACTCGGTTGTTTGGCTAAAAACCGTCTTCAATTCCAAACTGCTCGTAATTGATTGCGAAATTTGGTACAACAAGTTAACGCGTTCAAGTTGATCGCGGGTGACACGCAAATATTGAGCACGCAGCGCATTGCCAGTAAACATTTGAACAATGCCATAGATTAAGGTCTGATCCGATACGGAAGGCGCCAGCTCTGCTTGAAATACGAATGTCATAGCGCCGCGCAGGATCTGCTCGATCACAATCTGCACGTGCCAAAGCTGAACATTGTCGGGTTTGATATCGACAATTTCAACACTATTGTTATCCGGTGACGGAAGCGCGATAGGTGTACCAAGCAGTTTGTCTTCCCACTGTTCCAGGTGATTGCTGGTAGCGGTACTCAATTCGCCCACACGCACAACCTTGCGCCTTATCTCTGGGCCCGGTTCAAAAAGGTAGAGACTAACCGCCTGCGCTGAGAATTCGCTAGAAAGCAACTGAAGAGCCTTTTGCCAATAATCTGACAAGCTTTGCTCTTCAATCAAGCCATTTAATTGTTGGAGTATGGATAAAATTGAAGTAGGTGCCATGAAAGTTGATTTGTAAACGTTTGCTACTCGGATAAGCGATATAAGCATTGACAGCTCGCATTTGTATTACTTACCAATTCTACCCTATCTTGCTTTAATAATCCACTTTAGTTTACACTTTAATTAACATTACTCAATCATACTCATTTCTATGTTCAAAGCGCAAAAAAGATATATGATCAACTATTAATCGTTAATTCCAGGCAAATCCTTCGCACAAATTAGTCTAGCGCACTTGGGCGGAAATAACCATACTATTCTCCGGTGAATCAGTAGGACAGTGAGACAGTACAAACACTGTTCTACTGTCCTACTGATTCACTGTCTTACTTACGCCCAAGTGTACTAGCCCCAATAAAATGGCCCTAGACTGCTCTCTTTAGAGCATTCTAGGGCCAAAGCAACCAGATAGAATTAACGTAACAACAAAAGGCTAGAGTTAGGCTGCCTGTTCGATGGTATCAAACACTTCCGGCAACTCCATCTTTGGGATATCAAAGCCAGCCTTAGGCGCCAAATTGACCGGCAGACCAAAGTTGTTACGAATAGCTGCATCGATTTTGGCTGCCAATTCAGGGTTGCTATCCAAAAATGCTTTCGCATTTTCACGACCCTGGCCGAGGCGAATATCACCATAGGCAAAAAAGCTACCGCGCTTGCTAATAATTTCCTGGTCGACACCCAAGTCGATCAAGTCACCGACGGTGCTGATGCCTTCGTTGTACATGATGTCAAACTCGGCCACTTTGAAGGGCGGCGCCACCTTGTTCTTCTTGACCGTCACCTTGGTCCGGCTGCCAACCACTACATCTGCCTGCTTGATCGAC
>JBBRVA010000566.1:0-5638 GCA_038247295.1 Caldilineales bacterium
ATTGCTCACGCCTTGCACGGTAAAGCCTGCTGGCAACGGGATCGTGGGCAACGCGTCCAACGTCCGTTCAAAAAGCGGAGCAGGCACGCCAACCTCAGCCGCCACGACAAACCCGTGCGCCTGATGCAGGCGCGCTAAGACCTTGTCGTATGCCATCGCCCACCAGGGCATAATTTGCTTCAGCCCGGCCTCACGCGCCCGCGCCTCGGCCCAGGCCACATACTCATCCATCACAGCCTCGTGCCGCGGCGTGCCATGCAGCGCCGGCTGAACGAACAGATCGAAACTGGCTTCGAGGCGCGAAAAAATCGCCCAGGCCGCCAATGTGGGCGGCTCTTCCTCCATGTTTTCCCAGAGCCGCAGGTTGCGCCGATTGGCCTGCTCAGCGGGTGGGTAACGCATGTCGGGGTAATGCGTGTGGTAATCCAAAAGGCCAGGATGCATATAAGAAGCGGAAATATTGGCTTGGCTGCCGGCCATCAGCAGTTGTTTCATGTGCGCCAGATCGGTGGCGTCGCGGTAAGGTCGCGCTTGTAGGTTCATGCTATTATTTCCTCCAGAGAAACCTCTACATTATCTTTAAACATGGATTAATGCGGTCCAACAGTCATACATACCGGCGCTCACTATTATACGCTATTGCCAAGGAATCAACTTATGCCACCAGCAAAAACACCAGTTCTATGATTTTATGCCGGTGTTCCAGCCCTGGGGGATGGGTTGGAAATCGCCAGCTTGCGAACGTATCGCACACCTGACCGTTGGATCACCCTGACCAAGCGCGGTTGTGTCGTTACTGTCGCTATTGGCGACGATTTAATTCAACCCATATTTCTCAACAATGGGCTGGCGTTGATCGTAGTACGCAGTCATCCCCCATTTCACATCCAGCGCCTGCATTGCCTGCAGAAATTCTGCAGAAGCGGGCGACACGCCCTTGCTCATCATAGCACCGACAAGGGCGCTTAGCTCAGGGAAAAATTCCTCAAAATTCTGATTTGAGAGAACCTTGTCTCACGTACTGGGTTGATCTCTTGCGCCACGGCGACGGGTGCGTTTGCGTTGAATGCCCACCTTGGGCTTGGCGGCCACCTCATCCAGCGGCGCATCCGTGGCGGCGCCAGTCGTTACGGCGGGGAGAATCGTTTCCTCTGCTTCCCCCTGCGTTTTGGGTTACTCCGGCACAACCGTAGACGGATGACCCAGGGGATCGTCACCCGTCGCCCAGGTAATGGTAACCGTTTCGGTAATGGTGATGGTAACCGTGCGTCGGATGATTCTGCCCATGCGTCTACTCTAGCGGTTGCGGCGGCCAAGCACAAGCGTTTTCTCCACAAAAACTTCACAAAAAATCCACAAAAGGCCATCACCAATCCTTTCTTGTGTTTGGGATGCCAGATGCTATTCCGAAAAGAATTAGGGTATGGTATACTTCGTTATATACTGCACGGCAGCACATAACGGTACCTATTTACACCTAAAAACGTGTACCTTTATGGTGCCGTTGCCTATAGCGTGTTTTATCGGTTGTCTTAGAGAGCGGAGATACCCATGTTAGCAGCCAATACGCTTGTTGCCACGATTGAGTCAGATCACACGATCAAACTACCGGCTTACCTGGCCATTGGTGAGCAAGTGCTCGTTGTAAGAATTTCTTCTATCGATGCTTTGTTCAACGATGCTACCCGTCGCGACCGCTTTGTTGCGACACGCAAAGCCATCCAAGATGTGCTGCAAAACAAGCAAGCGGCTATTGTTCCTGCCAACGAAGAGATTGTTCAGTTGGTCAAACTTGCTCGCCAAGCCACTAAAGGTCAGTAACAAGGTATGCGGATTGTCATCGACACGAATCAGCTTGTCGCAGCCTTGGTGCGCCCACCGGAACTAGCAACCTTGCTGATGGCCTGGGAATCAGCCTGTTTTACGGTAGTGGCATCACCCACCATGCTTGATGAATACCGGCGTGTGCTTGCCTATCCTGCTGGATCAAAGCTCATTTATCCTGAACTTTTACGAACCTTGCAGAGTCATTTGCTACACGACATCGAACTGTTCGAACCGCCAGAAGTTCCACGGCTTTGTCGCGACCCCGATGATGACAAGGTACTGGCCGCCGCCATTTATGGGCTGGCTGACTATATCCTCACGGTGGATCAAGATTTATTGACGAAGGACATTGTCGCAAAACTCCAACAGATAGGGATTGAGATCATCTCGGGTGATGCTCTCATCCTGTTACTTGATGAGAAGAGCAGCTAAATTTCTTGTGTCAGTACGATGGTTTGCAGTGATTGAACTGAAGGAGGTTTATCCGATGTCTCACACTGCAACGCTTGCTTTTGGCCCTCTGCTCAAGCATCTACGTAAACAGGCCGGTATGACCCAACGCGACCTCGCGGCCGCCTTGGGCTATAGCGAATCGCTGATCTGTAGCCTGGAAAAAGCGCAGCGCCTGCCGGATCTCCAGGCGGTGACAGCGCGCTTTATTCCCGCCCTGGGCTTGCAGGATGATCCCAACATGGCCGCAACCTTGATCGAGCAGGCGGCCCTAGCCCGTGGCGAGCGCCCGCCCACCGCGGTCACTTTTCAGCGTACCACCCAACTCTCTATTCAAGACTCGCTAGCTGAACCTGTCCATGCGCTACCCTTTCCGCCAACCGAATTGATTGGGCGTGACGCCGCAATCAACCAGCTTTGCAACCGCCTGCTGGGTCACGGTGGGCGTCTCTTGACCCTGCTGGGTCCGCCCGGCATCGGCAAGACGACACTGGCACTGGCCGTGGCCGCCCGTCTGCAACATCACTATCAAGATGGCGCTGTCTTTGTGCCACTCGCTGCGATCAGCGAGCCAACCTTGATGGCATCTACCATCCTCACAGCCGTCGGCAGCACTGACTTGAACCCACCCCAAAACAAGCTGATTGCCTTCCTGCGTCGCAAAACCATGTTGTTGGTGTTGGATAACCTCGAACAAATCAGCGACGCTGCCGCCCTGGTCGCAGCGCTAGTGGCGGAATGTCCGAGGCTTTGCATTTTGGCAACCAGTCGCGAACGACTCCATCTGCGCGCCGAGCAACGTTACAAGGTGCCGCCGCTCGATTTATCACCCGCTGTCGATCTCTTTGTGCAGCGCGCCCAGGCGGTGGATAGCGATTTTGCCCTCACCGCCCACAACCAACCAATTCTCGAAGCGATCTGTCAACGGCTGGATTGTCTGCCGTTGGCGTTGGAGTTGTGCGCCGCGCAGATCGATCTGCTCTCGCCTGTCCAACTGTTAGCCCAACTACAAGCTCGCCGCCTGGATCTACTCGTGGATGGGGCACACGATTTGCCCCCGCGTCAACGCACCTTGCGCAGCGCGATTGGTTACAGTTACGCGTTACTCAATGAAGTCGAGCGCCTGTTCTTTCGTGGCCTGGGTGTCTTTGCCGGCGGCTTTACTTTAGACGCTGTCGAAGTGCTTTTAGCCGATCGGTTGGAACCCGTTGCCGTTCAGGCCACGCTCCACGCCTTGATCGGCAAAAGTCTGGTGCGCGCCGAAACATTGCCGAATGGCGAGCAACGCTTTCTGTTGCTAGAGACGATCCGCGAATTTGCCCTGGAACAAGCGCATATCCAGGGCGAGAAAGCGCTGCTGTGCCAGCGTCACTATGCCACTTATCTGCAACGCTTCCGCACTGCGGATGACCACTCGCGGGGAGCCGAGGCAGCCATTTGGGTGGCGCGAATGGAACCCGACCAGGACAACCTACGCGCCGCCCTACAGTGGGCGCTGGACGAGGCACGTTATACCGACGCAGCTTGGCTGATGGTGGCCGTCCATTATTTTTGGCATCTGCGCGGCTATCGCTATGAGGAAAGTCGGTGGGTAACGCAACTGCTACCTTATCGTCACCAGCTAGCCACCGACCTACGTTTGGTGATCTTGAATAACTTTTACGGCGCTGCATTGGGATTGGAAGAGTTCCCGCCGGTTGACTGCTATCGGGGTGAGATTATGCAGTTGTTGGAGGATTGCTCAGATCCGTGTCTACGCTCGGCCGCTTGGTATTTTTTCCTATTTGCGGCTGATTACGCGTATACCGCCGCGGCCATGGCACGGTCGGTTGCCTGGGCGCGTGCGGCCTATGTTTCGCCCGGGCTTGGTGCCGAATTCGGCGCGGCGGCCGACCGCGACTACATTCTTGGTGCGAATCTCTGGGGCTATGCAAAGTTCCTCATCGACCAAGGGCAACTGGCCCAGGCGAAGCCAATCGCGACGGAGGGTCTCCACCTCTTCCGTCGGCTGGGGAACCCGATCGGTATCGGTGACGGCCTTGCCAATTTGGGTCGCCTAGCGCTACTCCAGGGCGACCTTGTACAGGCACACCAATTCTTTCACGAAGCCGTGGTCATCGCAACGACCGTCCGTAACCACTCCATGCAGTGTGCCGCGCAAATGCACTTAGGGGTCATTACCCTCTATGGTGGCGACACAGCGGAGGCGATCCGACTGTTGAGCGAGTGCTTGCGCTTTGGGCTTGCGTTGCAAGATAAGGTCTTTTTGGCGCGCAACTATGCTTATCTGGCAGAGACAGCCCTGTGGGAAGGGAAAGTGGATCAAGCCGAGCGGTGGCTGATCCAAAGCCTGGCCTATCCTGCTGATGCACAGCGGAACCGGACAGGCACAGTCGTGCGTCTCTTTATCGCGGCGCGCGTGGCAACGGCACAAGCGCAGTATCGGCGTGCTGCCACGCTCTTTGGGCTAGCAGACCAGGTGCATAACCAAATTGAGTATGTGATTGCTGGGCCGATACGCACCTTGGCCGAGGTCGCGCTGGTCAAGGTGCGTGAAGCGCTGGATCCAGTGGTCTTTGCCGAAGCATTTGCCGCTGGGCAGCACTTGTCACTTGAAGCGGCGTTTGCCACCATACTTGCGCCGGCCTATAGCGCAGGCACGCCTCTTCGCATATGAGCCATTTGTTCCACATGCCAGCGAATTACCTCGACAAGGTGATCAAGACGCGAGCACGCTAGGCGGATGCCTTCATGCTCGAAGCTGGGTAGGATGGAGAATAGTAGCCGATCAATCGTTCAAGGCAGGTAACACCTCATGGACGAGCAGTTCAAGCGTCGTCAGTTCAGGAAAACCGGAGCAGTCCACCATAAAATAATCCACGCCCAGTTCAATAAAGGGGCGCATTTGCTCCACGATCTGCGGCGGCGTGCCCACAAAGCCAAAGTCATCTTCATTGTCAGCGCTGAAGCGGTCGCCAGCCAGCCGCTTGGCCGCGGCCTCCGTTGGCGCACAGGCGCAGCCGCCACCCCAAGACCGCCGCACGGTCGCTGGATCGCGGCCCACCGCTGCGCAGGCTTGCTCGAACGTTTCCACCATCCGGCGATAGGTTTGCACGCCGGTGGATGAGACATTCCACCAGTCGGCGTAGCGGGCAGTCAAGCGCAGCATCTTTGGCTTAAAGGCACCGACCATAATCACCGGCAGCGGATCGGGCTTGGGTTCGCAGTAAGCCGCATGGACATGATAGTGCTTGCCTTGGAAGGTGGCCTGCGGTTCCGTCCACATTGCTTTAATAATGTGCAGCGTCTCTTCAAGTTGCTCGACGCGCACACTAGCAGGTGGAAAATCGTAGCCATAGGC
>JBBRVA010000567.1:0-5637 GCA_038247295.1 Caldilineales bacterium
CCCAATCACCTACGTCTTTTTTTGTTCTGACAGCACTCAGTATCCCCAAGCTGGGGAAAGGACGCTTTATCATGTTAAACAACAGCATATTGCCTAATCAATCGCCCGTCGAACTCGACCTAAAAAGCGTCGCGCTGGAAAACAAATGGCGCGGCTTCTGGCGGCTGATGACCGGCTTTCATAGCACCTATGTCGGCGCGACGATCAGCTTAGGATTGGCAGCCGTGGCCAATACAGCTACGTTTTTACTGATTCGTTACTTTGTCGATAACTACTTGAACGGCGCCGCGCGCAGTGTATCGCTGATCGTGATTTTAGCTGGTTTTCTAGGCTTGGCATTGGCCCAAGGCTACTTTACGTTTCAGAGCCGCAAACTTGCCGCGCAGACCGCCGAAGGAATCGTGCTGCGGCTGCGCAACTATCTCTACAACCATATCCAGCGGCTGCCGTTTACGTATCACGACCGCACGCAGACAGGTGACCTGTTGCAGCGCGCGACGTCGGATATCGATGCCATTCGCCGTATGGTGGCCGACCAGGCGATTGAGGCGGGCCGTGTTTTGCTGCTCTTCTTGATCAACTTTGCGGCGATCCTGTATCTCAACTGGCAGCTGGCGCTGCTTTCGATTATTGTCGTGCCTTTTGTGGTGACGGTCTCTTTCTTCTTTTTCCGCCAGGTTTCTAAACGCTATGCGAAGTATCAGGAGCAGGAAGCGATTCTTTCCACCACATTGCAAGAGAATCTGAGCGGTGTGCGCGTGGTCAAGGCCTTTGCGCGCCAACAATACGAAGAAGAAAAGTTCAATAAGATCAACTGGGAGAAATATGTACGCGGTAAGCACTTGCTCTTGCTGCATGCCACCTTCTGGCCGGTGACCGATATCTTCTGCGGCGCGCAGATGGTGGCCGGGTTTGGCATCGGGGCGACGATGGCGATCAACGGCACGATCAGCCTTGGCACCTATCTGGCTTATGCCGGCTTGGTCATCTGGCTGATCTGGCCGATGCGTAACCTGGGCCGCCTGATCGTCCACATGTCCGAAGGGTTGGTCTCATTCGATCGTGTCGCCACGGTGATCAAGGAAGAGCGTGAGCCGCTGTTGGCGGGCGCGTATCAACCGACAGGCAAAGTGCGCGGGGACATCATGTTTGAAAATATCAGTTTCCGCTACGCGGGTAAGAAGGCAGAACCGAAGAAAGAGTCGGCCCTAGGCATAGTGCAAGAGGCTGAGGTGGAAAAGGAGACTGAACTTGTGCTGCAAGACATCTCCTTCCACGTAGCGGCCGGGCAAAGTGTAGCACTGTTGGGTTCGACCGGGTCGGGTAAGACCTCCTTGGTCAACCTGTTGCCGCGCTTCTACGATTACACCGCAGGGCGCATTCTGTTGGATGGGGTGGAGCTGAAAGATTATCCGCGCCACTACTTGCGCGAGCAGATGGGTATCGTCGAACAGGAGCCCTTTCTCTTCTCCCGGACGCTGCGCGAAAACATTACGTATGGCGTAGGGCGCGCAGTGTCACAAGAGGAAGTCGAAGCGGCAGCACGCGCGGCGGCCATCCATGATGTGATCATCACCAAGTTTCCGGAAGGGTATAACACCCGCATCGGCGAACGGGGAATCACCCTGTCGGGTGGCCAGAAGCAACGGATCTCGATTGCGCGGACGCTGCTCAAGGATCCACGAATCCTGATCTTGGACGATTCAACTTCGTCGGTGGATACAGAAACCGAAGCGCTGATCCGCCATGCTTTGCATGCGCTGATGAAAGGACGCACAACGTTCATCATCGCCCATCGCATCCAGAGCGTGATGAATGCGAATCTGATTCTGGTGATGAGCCATGGTCGGATTGTCCAGCGCGGCACGCACGAACAACTGATGGGGCAAGAAGGTCTCTATCGGCGGATTTACGAAGCGCAAACGCGCATCGAACAAGAGTTGGAACGTGAGCTGAGCCAGGTGGCCAGCCCACAAATTATCCATAGCAACTAAGTTTGGGATGTGGGATGCAAGTTGTCAGGTTAGCCTGTCGCTTGCACCGCGCATCCCTCACCCTTGGAGAGACATCATGTCAGACCAATACGAATACGAAGAAGAAGAATTTAATACAAGTTTCAACGGTCGCACCGTCCTGCGCATTGTCAGCCGCCTGAGACCCTACTGGGTGATGGTGATCGCCTTTTTGGGCACGGTGGCAGCGGTTTCGGTTTTGGAAGCTTATTTCACCTATCTGAGCAAGCGCATCATCGACGAAGGTATTGTGGCGCGCTCGCAGGAAGCGCTCTATGGGCTGTTGACCACCTACGGTTTGCTGCTGGTGGTGCAGGCAGTGTTTGTCTTTGGCTTTATCTATCTGACGGGGCTGCTGGGCGAGCGTGTGCGCTATGATTTGCGCCGCGATATGTTCAACCATCTGCAAAAGCTTTCGCTCTCCTACTATAACCGCACGCCCGTCGGCTGGATCATGGCGCGCGTTACGTCGGATAGCGACCGGGTGGCCGAGTTGGTAACGTGGGGGATGTTGGATGTGGTCTGGAGCACCCTGAACATTGCCACCGCGGTCTACTTTATGACACGCATCAACTTTACGCTGGCGATGATTGTCTTTCTGATCATCCCGATTATCATTGTCGTAGCCGTGCGCTTTCAGAAACGGATCATTACCGAGTACCGGACGGTGCGCAAGATCAATTCCAAGATCACTGGCACCTACAATGAAAATATCACCGGCGTGCGTGTGATCAAGGCGTTGACGCGTGAGGAACGCAACCTGGCCGAGTTCAGTGGGCTTTCGGGCGAAATGTATGGCGCCAGTTACCGCGCGGCCTGGCTATCGGCGCTCTTCTTGCCCACCGTGCAGATCATCAGCGCGCTGGCTGTCGGCGCCGTGATCTGGTATAGTGGCGCCACCGCGGGCATGGGCAGCATTAGCATCGGTGGCATCCAAGCTTTCGTCACCTATGTGATCTTCATGATCTGGCCGGTGCAAGAGATGGCGCGGGTCTTTGCCGAGATGCAGCAGGCGATTGCCTCTGGTGAGCGCATCTTCTCGCTGATCGATGCCCAGCCCGAAATCGTGGACCGCCCCGATGCGATCGAGGTCGATACGCTGCGTGGCGACATTATCTTTGATCATGTCACCTTCTACTATGATGATGAGGTGGACAAACCGGTGTTGCAGGATTTCCATCTGCACGTCCGGCCTGGTGAAACGATTGCGCTGGTGGGCCCGACTGGCGGCGGCAAATCGACAATCGTCAATCTGCTCTGTCGCTTCTTCGAGCCCAAACAAGGTAAGATCGTGATCAATGATCATGACTACACGCAAATGACGCAGTATGCAATCCAGTCACGGATTGGTATGGTGCTGCAGACGCCCCATCTCTTCTCGGGCCCGATCCGCGAGAATATTCGCTACGGGCGCTTGGATGCGACCGATGATGCAGTGGAAGCCGCCGCGGAAGTTGCTGGCGCCCACGAGTTTATCGCCACGCTGGAAAAGGGTTACGATACAGAGGTCGGTGAAGGCGGTGTGCTGCTCTCAACCGGTCAGAAGCAGTTGATCAGCCTGGCACGCGCCGTGTTGGCGCAGCCAGACATCTTTATCATGGACGAAGCCACTAGTTCGGTCGATACGCTCACCGAGGCGCTGATCCAGCAGGGGATGGACGCCTTGATGGAAGGCCGCACCAGCTTTGTGATCGCGCATCGGCTCTCGACGATTCGCAACGCCAGCCGCATCTTGGTGATCGAGAATGGGCGGATCGCCGAAATGGGTTCGCACACCGCGTTGCTGCGCCAGAACGGCCATTACTACCGGCTCTACACGCAGCAGTTCCGCGAAGAGATGGAGGCGGAGATCGATCCGTGGTCAGAAAATGGTGAGAAGACCGTGGAAATTGGTCCATTGCCGCTGGGCAAGCCAGAGATGGCGTTGGGTGATTAAGCGAGTTTGGCTAGTTTCAGATAACGATTCAGTATATGCTGATAAAACGTAGCTAACCGCAAAGAGCGCAAAGAGATTCTTTCGTATTTTCTTTGCACTCTTGGCGTCCTTTGCGGTAAAAAAGCGCTTTATCTGTGCCATCTGTGGACAAAATAGCCAATCGCGTCGTCAAGTTATCTCGGTAATAGGAAATTAGCAATGAAAGCCGTCGAGGGATTAGAAGCATACTTTCGTGGACTAGAAGCAGAAGACAAATATGCGGGTGTTGTCTTGATCATACAGGGCAATGCTCCTATATTTACTGGTGCGTATGGCGACGCCAGCCGCCTATGTCACCGCTGCTGACCTGGATCGTGGTGCTGCTTTCCAACATGAGCGAAGGCGTCTGGCAACCGATCCGCAAAATTTATGAACAAATCGTAGCACACCCTTAATCTAATCCACCATTGCAAATAAAGGATTCTAATGAATACAACCAAACCAGAAATGCTCGGCTTCTCCAGCCAACGATTAGCGCGCATCAACACAGTTATGCAACGCTATGTCGACGAAGGCAAACTGGCCGGCATCGTCACGCTCGTCGCCCGCCGCAACCAGGTTGTCCATTTTGAAAAGTGTGGGATGGCCGCGATCGAGACTGGGCAACGGATGGAATTTAACACCTTATTCCGCATCTATTCGATGACCAAACCGATCACAAGCGCGGCGGTACTGATGCTTTTGGAGGAAGGTCAATTGCGGCTCAATGATCCAATTGCCCGCTACATCCCCGCCTTCAACAATGTCAAGGTGCTGGATAACAGTCCAGAATCCGGCGGTCGCTTGGTCGAGCCGCTCCGCCCGATCAACATTCGCGATCTGTTGACGCACACCGCAGGGCTGAGCTACGGCTTTGAAGACAATGTCTACATCGATGAATTGTATCGCAATCTATGGGGACAGTTGGACGCCAACCCGGCCTTTACGCTGCAAGATTGGATTGAGACCTTGGCCAAACTACCGTTGGCCTATCAACCGGGTACGCGCTACCGTTATAGCATGGCCACCGATGTATTGGGTTATTTGGTCGAGGTCGTGGCTGGCATACCCTTTGCACAATTCCTGAAACAACGAATTTTTGACCCGCTCCAGATGCCGGATATAAGTTTCTATGTGCCAGAGGATAAAATTGATCGTTTTGCCGCCACTTATGGTCCAGGTGAACAAGGTGGGCTGCAAGTGAGCGATGCCCCGCGCACAAGCCATTACACCAATCCCAACAAACGCGCCTCGGGCGGCGGCGGCCTGGTTTCGACCACGGGCGATTATTTGCGTTTTGCCCAAATGTTGTTGAACCAAGGCGAATTAGATGGCGTGCGCTTGTTGGGCCGCAAGACTATCGAGCTGATGGCGAGCAACTGTTTACCACCGGGCGTTTATCTGGACAATGACCCGAGCAGCGGTGTGGGATTTGGCCTGGGAGTCAGCGTGCTGCTAGATTTGGGCAAGAGTAATGAGTTGGGCTCATCGGGCAATTACGGTTGGGGAGGTGCGGCTAACACGAACTTCTGGATTGATCGCAAAGAAGAGCTACTCGGCATTTTGATGTTACAGTTTATGCCCAGCGAGACCTATCCCGTGCGCGCCGACTTTCGCAATCTGGTCTATCAAGCCCTGGTAGATTGAGCGCGCGTTAGCGCGGTAGATAGG